>JAZOMM010000187.1:0-11942 GCA_045653965.1 Christensenellaceae bacterium
AGCAATCTTACGAAGCGCTGAGTTAGGCTTCTTTGGAGTTGTTGTTGTTACTGACAAACAAACACCACGCTTTTGTGGACATTCGTCGAGCGCTGGTGACTTTGACTTGTAAGTAATGTTCTTTCTACCTTGTCTGATTAACTGTTGAATTGTTGGCATATCGCACCTCCTTAAATTATTTCGGATATTCAGAAAACGGATTCGGAAACTTCCGTCAATGAAACAAATTTTGTTTTTTCAGTGGGCGTTTTTATTTTGCCCACTGAATTATTATTTTACCATTTATTGTCGGTTTAGTCAAATAAAATGTACCATTTTCTCGGCTTTTTTATTTGAAAACCTTAATAATTATCTATTATTCCACATCTTGTGTAGGTCTTTGAATTACCGTTTGTGGTGACACGTTTTTGTAATTCTTAATTCCTGTACCTGCTGGAATAAGTTTACCGATAATTACGTTTTCTTTTAAGCCTACAAGTGGGTCAATCTTATTCTTGATTGCGGCTTCTGTTAATACTCTTGCTGTTTCTTGGAATGATGCTGCAGAAAGGAAACTTTCTTTTGCAAGTGCAGCCTTTGTGATACCAAGAAGAATTCTCTTACCTTGTGGTGGTTCAAGACCATTTTCAAGAGCATTAATTGTTTCTTCTTCAAACCTATGAACGTCAAGTTTTTCACCTGGAAGAATATCTGCACCACCTGGGTTTTCAACTTGAACTTTCTTCAACATTTGACGAACGATGATTTCTACGTGCTTATCGTTGATATCAACGCCTTGTGAACGGTAAACACTTTGAATTTCTTTAAGGATATAGTCTTGTACACCCTTGATACCCTTTGTCTTCAAAATGTCTTGTGGATATACTGAACCATTTGTTAAAACTGAACCTGGTTCAACTCTATCACCTGTTTTAACGATAACACCCGTTCCGAAAGGAATTGTATAATCTTCACTCTTAGAACCATCATCTGGCTTAACGATAACGTGAATAATCTTATCTTTTTCTTCAATTTCAACTACGCCACTGTGTTCGCAAACGATTGCAGCGTGTTTTGGTCTACGAGCTTCGAATAATTCTTCAACTCTTGGAAGACCTTGTGTAATATCGCCTGTACTTGCAATACCACCGGTGTGGAATGTTCTCATGGTGAGCTGTGTACCTGGTTCACCGATTGATTGAGCAGCGATAATACCAACTGCTTCACCAATTTGAACAGGATTGTTGTTTGACATGTTCTTACCATAACACTTAGCACAAACACCAGTCTTTGACTTACAAGTGAAGATACTTCTAATTTCTACTTGTTCAATGCCAACTTTAACGATTTCATCAGCCATATCTTCATCAATCATTTCGTTAGCCTTAACCATAACTTCGCCAGTTGTTGGGTTAATGATATCTTTAACTGTAAATCTACCAGCGATTCTATCACGGAGTCCTTCGATAATTTCACCTTTAGAACCCTTAATTGCACTTACAACAACGCCCTTAACAGCATCGCCCGTGCTTGCAAAACAGTCGTCTTCTTTGATGATGACTTCTTGAGAAACGTCAACCAAACGACGAGTTAAGTAACCAGAGTCGGCAGTTTTAAGCGCTGTATCGGCAAGACCTTTACGTCCACCGTGTGATGAAATGAAGTATTCCAAAACTGAAAGACCTTCCCTAAAGCATGACTTAACAGGGATTTCGATAGTTTTACCATTAGTGTCTGTCATAAGACCACGCATACCAGCAAGTTGCTTGATTTGGTCTTTTGAACCACGGGCACCAGAGTTAGCCATCATCAAGATTGGGTTGAACTCATCGAGTGAATCCATAAGTTTATCTGTAACGTCTTCAGTTGCTTGTTTCCAGATGGTAACAACCTTTTTATATCTTTCATCATCAGTGATAAAGCCCTTCTTATAAAGGTTTTCAATCTTAAGCACGTGATTTTCTGCTTCGCCTAAAATTTCTGCCTTATCTTTTGGCATATGCATATCGAATACGCTAGTTGTGATAGCGCCGATTGTTGAATATTTAAAGCCTAAAGCCTTAACTTTGTCAAGAACGTCTGCAGCGCAACTTGCACCATGACGCTTAAAGCAAGCACCAACGATTTTTTGAAGGTCTTTTTTGCCTGTTAACTTATCGATTTCGTATTTTAAGAAATCTTCTTTATTTTTTCTTTGAACAAAGCCTAAGTTTTGTGGAATTGCTTCGTTGAAGATAATCTTACCAACAGAAGTCTTAACTCTGCCCGTAACGATTTCACCATCAACTTCCACTTGTCTACGAACGAAAATTTCATCTTGAAGACCAATCTTGCCTGTTTGATAAGCCATGATTGCTTCTTCTGGTGATGCATAAGAAACGGTATATTCTGGAACGCCATAAACAGTGCCGTTTTCATCAGGTCTACCCTTTTCGTTATACTTTTCGCCAATCTTTCTTCTTAAGATAGTCAAGTAGTATGCACCCATAACCATGTCTTGTGATGGTGACATAACAGGCTTACCATCTGAAAGTTTTAAGATATTGTTTGATGCAAGCATCAAGAACCTTGCTTCTGCTTGTGCTTCAACTGAAAGTGGAACGTGAACAGCCATTTGGTCACCGTCGAAGTCGGCGTTGAACGCGCCACAAACGAGTGGGTGAAGTTTGATTGCTCTACCTTCAATAAGAACAGGTTCAAATGCTTGGATTGATAATCTGTGAAGTGTAGGCGCACGGTTGAGCATAACTGGGTGGTCCTTGATAACTTCTTCAAGAACATCCCAAACTACTGCCTTACCACGCTCTACTGTACGTTTTGCGTTTTTAATGTTGTGGCAAACGTTAGTTTCAACGAGTTTTTTCATAACGAAAGGCTTGAAAAGTTCAATAGCCATTTCTTTTGGCAAACCACATTGATAAAGTTTAAGTTCTGGTCCTACAACGATAACTGAACGGCCTGAGTAGTCAACACGCTTACCGAGAAGGTTTTGACGGAAACGACCTTGCTTACCACGAAGCATACCAGAAAGTGATTTTAATTCACGGTTGCCAGCGCCACTTATAGCCTTGCCACGACGACCGTTGTCTATGAGAGCGTCAACTGCTTCTTGAAGCATACGCTTTTCATTTCTAATAATGATTTCAGGAGCACCGAGTTCCATCAACTTTTTCAAACGGTTATTTCTGTTGATAACCCTTCTATATAAGTCGTTTAAGTCACTCGTTGCAAATCTACCACCATCGAGTTGCACCATTGGGCGAAGTTCTGGTGGGATTACAGGAAGAACATCTAAAATCATCCATTCAGGGCGATTGCCACTCTTTCTAAATGATTCGATAATTTCTATCCTTTTAACTGCTCTAATTCTCTTTTGACCAGAAGCGTTGTTTGCAATTTCTTGCTTTGTTTGAGCGCTTTCTTTTTCAAGGTCGATAGCCATCAAAAGTTCTTTAATGGCTTCTGCACCCATACCTGTTTTGAAAGAATTATAGCCGTATTGTTCTTCCATTTCAAGTTTTTCTCTGTCGTTAATAACTTGCTTGTATGTTAGTGGTGTTGTACCTGGGTCTAAAACCACGTGACAAGCAAAGTATAAAACTTGTTCCAAAGCCTTAGGGCTCATATCGAGCATAAGACCTATTCTTGAAGGAACGCCCTTGAAATACCAAATGTGAGAAACAGGTGCTGCAAGTTCGATGTGACCTAATCTATCACGGCGAACTTTAGACTTTGTGATTTCAACGCCACACTTGTCGCAAATAACGCCTTTATATCTAATACGTTTATATTTACCACAGTGACATTCCCAGTCCTTTGTAGGTCCAAAGATTCTTTCGCAGAAAAGTCCACCCATTTCTGGTTTTTGTGTTCTATAGTTGATAGTTTCTGGCTTTGTTACTTCGCCATAAGACCATTCTCTAATTTTTTCGGGAGAAGCTACTCCTATTTGTATAGAATCAAAATTGTTAAGTTCAAACATATTACTCTATTCCCCCCTTATTATTCCTCATCCTCTAATTCAAGTTCTTCGTCGTCATCGTCGTCGAACATATCATCATCTGGAATTGTTGTATCTATTTCATCATCGTCATCTTCAAACATATCTTTAGTGAAATTAAATTCATCATCAATTTCAACAGATTCGCTATCTTCAAAGATTGTTTCAGGAATATCGCCTTCGATTTCGTCAAGTTCAACTTCTTCACGATTATCTTTTTCACGAACGTAAGGCATATCATCGATATCCCCTTCGATAAGGTCTTTAAGAGCAAGTTCTTCTTTGTTTTCTGTGAGCACTTTCATATCGAGTGCCAAAGATTGCAATTCTTTTAACAATACCTTAAATGCTTCTGGGATACCAGGTTCACTGATATTTGTTCCTTTAACGATTGATTCGTAAGTTTTAACCCTACCAACGATATCGTCAGACTTAACGGTTAAGATTTCTTGTAAGATGTGCGCTGCGCCGTATGCTTCAAGCGCCCAAATTTCCATTTCACCGAAACGTTGTCCACCGAATTGGGCTTTACCACCCAAAGGTTGTTGTGTTACTAGGCTGTATGGACCTGTTGAACGTGCGTGAATCTTATCATCAACCAAGTGAATAAGTTTAATCATATACATTTGACCAACAGTAACTCTGTTTTCAAATGGTTCACCTGTTCTTCCATCATAAAGTTGAATCTTACCATCAACTTCGCCGTCTGGGTTAACTATATTGTTTTCTTTTAATAATTCTCTAATATCGCCTTCAGTTGCACCATCAAATACAGGCGTTGCAATCTTCCAGCCGAGTTGCTTACATACTAAGCCTAAGTGCACTTCAAGAACTTGACCGATGTTCATACGAGATGGAACGCCGAGTGGGTTAAGTACGATTTGAAGTGGTGTACCATCAGCCATAAATGGCATATCTGATTCTGGTAAAATCCTTGAGATAACACCCTTGTTTCCGTGACGACCAGCCATCTTGTCACCGATGCTAATCTTTCTCTTTTGAGCGATGTAAACTCTAACGAGTTTGTTTACACCTGGAGATAATTCATCTTTATTTGCACGAGTAAAGATTTTAACATCTACAACGATACCACCCTCGCCGTGTGGAACTTTTAGAGATGTATCTCTAACTTCTCTTGCCTTTTCACCAAAGATTGCTCTAAGAAGTCTTTCTTCTGGTGTGAGTTCTGTTTCGCCCTTAGGTGTAACCTTACCAACGAGAATATCGCCACTGTTTACTTCTGCACCGATTCTAACGATACCGTTTTCATCTAAGTCTTTAAGTGCATCTTCGCCAACGTTTGGAATATCTCTTGTAATTTCTTCTTCACCAAGACGAGTATCTCTCGCTTCGATTTCGTGTTCTTCGATGTGAATTGTTGTGAACACGTCTTCACGAACGAGTTTTTCTGAAAGCAAGATAGCATCTTCGTAGTTATAGCCTTCCCAACTCATAAAGCCGACTAAGATGTTGCGACCGAGCGCAAGTTCGCCGTTTTTAGTTGATGGGCCGTCTGCGATAGTTTGTCCTTTTTCAATTCTTTCGCCCTTATCAACGATTGGTCTTTGATTTAGGCAAGTTCCTTGGTTAGAACGCTCAAATTTCTTGAGTACGTATTGTCTTAAGTTTCCGTCATCTTCTTTAATAACGATAAGGTCACTTGCAACGCTTTCAACAACGCCGGCGTTTACAGCGTTTACCATAACGCCTGAGTCGTAAGCGATTCTTCTTTCAATACCTGTTGCAACGATAGCATTTTCTGGGCAAAGTAGTGGAACGGCTTGACGTTGCATGTTAGAGCCCATGAGTGCACGGTTGGTATCGTCGTTTTCTAAGAACGGAATAAGTGCTGTTGCGACAGATATAAGTTGTTTTGGTGAAACATCCATATAATCCATCTTTTCTTTAACATCTTCGGTAATTTCATCTCTGTGTCTGCATGAAACACGGTCATTAGCGAAGTATTTGTTATCGATAAGTGGTTCGTTTGCTTGTGCAACAATGTAGTTATCTTCTTCGTCAGCAGTCAAGTATTCAACTTGTTCTGTAACGATAGTTTGCATATTGCCATTTTCATCAAGAACGTGCTCAACCTTTCTATAAGGTGATTCGATAAAGCCGAATTCGTTTACCTTAGCATAAGCAGCGAGTGATGAGATAAGACCGATGTTTTGTCCTTCAGGTGTTTCGATAGGACACATTCTACCATAGTGAGAGTGGTGAACGTCACGAACGTCAAACGTTGCTCTATCTCTATTCAAACCACCAGGGCCGAGAGCAGAAAGTTTTCTCTTGTGTGTGAGTTCGGCAATTGGGTTTGTTTGGTCCATGAATTGTGATAATTGTGATGTACCGAAGAATTCTTTAATAGCAGAACTTACAGGTCTAACGTTTATTAAACCTTGTGGAGAAACATCCTTAGGGTCTTGAGTTGCCATTCTTTCTTTGATAACTCTTTCAAGTCTTGCAATACCGATTCTAAATTGGTTTTGAAGTAATTCGCCAACTGAACGAACACGACGGTTACCTAAGTGGTCGATATTGTCAACTGTGTTAATATCAAACGCTAAGTCTAAGTTTACAGAAACTGAAGCAACGATATCATCAACAGTGATGTGTTTATGATTTAATTTTTCAACGAGTGGACGGATTGTCTTTCTTGTTTCAGCATCTAATCTTTCAGGGATATTACCGCTTTCGATAATATCATAATAGCAAAGACAAGCATTGATGAACTTAGTTCTAATTTCAAGAGCCTTTTCTTCGTTCTTCTTGTCTTCTGGCTTTTCTTCCCCACTTGGAATTTGCTTTTCTTCAAGATAGAACATTGCGTTGATTTGTTCTCTTAAAATTTCAGCAGTCTTTTCAACACCGTTTTCTTTTGCAGTTTGATATACAACCTTAGAAAATTCTAGGGTTGGGAAATAAACGTATTTCAATAAACCAAAGCAGTCTGGGTTAATTCCTGTAACTTCTTTGTAGTTTACAACGTTGTTAGAAATAATCTTATGTCTTTCGCCATTAACATCGGCAACGAAAGTGCTGATACCTGCGTTTTGGATTTGTTCAGCAATAGGTTTTGAAATCTTTTGACCTTTTGTAGCCAAAACTTCGCCATCACTTGTAATGATGTCGTCTGCACTAACTAAGCCAACGATTCTTGCACCGAGTCTTAATCTTCTGTTAAATTTATATCTACCAACTCTTGCAAGGTCATATCTTCTTGCATCGAAGAATAAGTTTTTAAGATGTTGCTTAACTGCTTCTTCTGTTGGGATTTCACCTGGACGCAAACGGCGATATAATTCGATAAGGCCATCACTTTCAGATTTAGAAGTATCCTTTTCAGCAGTGTCTAAAATCATCTTGTTGCCTTCGAAAAGTTCGTTAAGAGCGTCATCACTACCAAAGCCTAAAGCCCTTAAAAGAACTGTAGCAGTAAGTTTTCTTGTTCTGTCAACGTGAACCCACAAAACATTTTGTGAATCTTGTTCAAACTCAAGCCAAGCACCTCTTGAAGGGATAACAGTAGTGTCGAAAAGGCGTCTGCCAGACTTATCCATTTCAGAGCCGTTATAAACGCCTGGAGAACGAACAAGTTGAGAAACGATAACCCTTTCAGCACCGTTGATAATAAACGAGCCGTTATCTGTCATAAGTGGGAAATCGCCCATGAATACTTCTTGGTCGATAACTTCATCAGTCACCTTATTTACAAGTCTAACCTTAACTTTAAGTGGGCGAGCATAAGTAGCATCTCTATCCCTGCACTCTTTTTCATCATACTTAGGTTGTCCGTCAAGGTTGTAATCTAAGAAATAGAGTTCAAAGTGGTCAGAATAGTCTGTGATTGGTGAAAAATCTTCTAAGACTTCGCCTATGCCGCCACTAATAAAAGCGTCATAAGAGTCTTTTTGAATTTTGACAAGATAAGGAAGTTCGATTGCTTCTTTAATTTTGCTAAAAGTTCTTCTTTTAACCTTGCCACATTCAATTTCAGGTAAAATTCGTGTCATCAAAACACACTCCTTAAAAAAAATTTTAAATTTTAAGCCGATAGGTTTACAAAACATTGAAAATGTTGTATAATAAACCTTGTCGAGAAAAGTTAGTATCAAAAAGCGATTTTTTTGTCAAAAAAGCACGAAAAAATCCTTATTTTTTATCTGTTTTTTTGCAAAAAGGCGATAAAACTCGATATTAACCTATCATAATACATTATATTATGTTAACCTATAAAATCAAGATTGTCAAGCGTTTTTAAAACATTTTAAAAATATTTTTATTTTTTGATTTTTTTTACAATATATATAGTAATTTAAGGTGTAATTTTTTTATGAGAATTGATAAGTTTTTGAAAGTTTCTAGGCTACTTAAACGCCGAACTGTTGCCCAACAAGCGTGTGATGGTGGAAGAGTTAGCGTAAACGGGCGTTCAGTTAAGCCTTCCCACCAAATTAAAGAGGGCGACATTGTGGAAATCGGCTTTAATAGTGGCACGGTTAAATTCAAGGTGCTTTTTATAAAAGAAACGGTTAGAAAAGAAGAAGCAGAAAAAATGTACGAAATAATTTTTGAGTAGGTATATAAATGAAAACGAGTTTAATTCTTGCCTGCGCTGGAAAAGGTGTGCGTGCAGGCTTTAATCAAAATAAACTTTTAGTTACTAGTGGTGGTCAAACCATTTTAGAGCAAACATTAAATGCTTTTACTATAAGTGGACTAATTGACCAAATTATAATTACTGCAAGTAAAGAAGATTTTGATTTTGTTAAAAACTTGGTTTTAGACAAAGCCACTGTTGTTTTGGGTGGCGACACTAGAACAGAGTCTATAAAAAATGCACTTGAAAAGGTTGATGGCGATATAGTGCTTATTCACGATGGGGCAAGACCTTTTGTTAGCAAAAGGCTTATTGAAGATTGTATAAACACGGCTAAAGAATATGGCAGTGCTATCCCTATAATTAAAAGCCGTGATACTATAGCAAAGATAAAGGATAATAATATAACTGAATATTTAGGCAAAGATAGTCTTGCAAATATCCAAACCCCACAAGGCTTTATGGCAAGCACTATAAAAGATGCCTATCAATCACTTGGCGATAAGGCGTTTAACGATGATGGCGAAATGTACTTAAACCACGCTGGAAGTTTAAATTACTTTGACGGCGATATCGATAATATTAAACTAACTTATAAACAAGACTTTAATTTAGATGAAAAGCCGTTATATCGTTTTGGCACAGGTTTTGACTGCCACAAGTTAGTGGAAAATAGAAAACTTATTTTAGGTGGAGTTATTATCCCCCACGACAAAGGGCTTTTAGGTCACTCTGATGCCGATGTTTTAACCCACGCCATTATGGATGCAATTTTGTCTTCCCTTTCGCTCCGTGACATAGGTTATCATTTTTCTGATAAAGACCCAAAATATAAAGATGCTTGTAGCATGGATTTACTTAAGTCAGTTTTACAAATGGTGAACCAAAAAGGATATAAGGTTGAAAGCATTTCAGCAACTATTATGGCAGAAAAACCAAAACTTCTTGGCTACATACCTGAAATAACCAAATCACTTGCCACTGCCCTTAGCCTTGCCCCAGAGTTTGTGGGAATAGGTGCAACCACCTTAGAAGGTTTAGGTTTTGTTGGCAGAGAAGAAGGTATTTGCACACACGCAACAGCAACTTTGGTTAAAATATAATATATAATGTTAAATAAGAATAAAATATAATATCAGATGTAATAATGTACAACATTTAAAAACAAAAAAGCGAGTTAAGATAAACTCGCTTTTTTTATTTTTATTAACTTTATTCCTTATATCCCCAAAAAACAGAACAATTATAATTCCAACACAAGCCCCAAGTTTTTGGTTCTGATTTGGCTTCACAATAAATAGTTAGCATATCGCAACCTTCAAACACATAATCGCCCATTGTCATTAATCCTTTTGGTATAACTACGCTTGAAAGTAATGCACAATCACGAAAGGCTGCATAACCAATATTTTTTAAACTTTTTGGAAAGAAAATCTTTTCTAATGAAAGGCAACCGGCAAAAGCAAAATCACCAAGACCTGTCGTGCCGTTTGGTAAAATTATTTCTCTTAATAATGGGCAATTGCGAAAAGATGCATAACCCACACTCGTAATGCTTTGTGGCAAAACAACTTCTTTTAAGTTTTTGCAATTGAAAAACATTAAATTAGAAATTCTTTCAACACCGTTTGGTATAACTATTTTCTCTAAAGAAGTGCAACCTTCAAAAGCATAGTCGCCTATACTCACAAGGCTACTAGGCAAAATTATTTCTTTCAATGATGTGCAACCAGAAAAAGCATCTTCTCCAATACTTGTCACGCCTTCTGGAATTTGTATTTTTTCTAATGAATAACAGCCTTCAAATGCTGAGACCCCAATACTCTTAATGCTATTTGGCAAAACTAAATATTTTAACGATGTGTATCCAGAAAATTGATAATCATCAATTATTGCCGTATTTTTTGGGATTTCCACTGTTTCTAGCAAAAAAGAATTCTTCATAAATATCTCCCTAAAAAAATAAAAGTGCGCCAACCGAAGTGAGCGCACCAAAAACGCAAACCCCGACTGTCGCCAAACAAATTTAAATAAAAGGTATTACCACAATCATTTAAACGGACTTTGCATTTTTAACAAACACCTACGATGATTGTGGTAAAATAACGAGAAAAATATACAAAAAGATAAATAATACCCATTAAAAATATTAAATTTGTTTGGCATAGATATTTTTGCACATATATTCTTTTTTGTCAAGCATTTTAAGGTACAAAAAAACTCGGCGATATCTAAAGCCGAGTTTATGTTTGTGCGTTTTTTTAGTTTATGCTGGTGTCCAACCCATTTTTTGACCTGATAAAATATGGATATGCAAATGGAAAACAGTTTGACCTGCATCATCGCCTTGATTAATTACCAAACGATAACCATTTTCTAAGCCTAGTTCTTTTTCAAGTGTAGGAATTTTCTTAAAACACTCTTTTAACATTTCACTTTGTTTATCGGTCATATCAGCAAGAAGTTTAAAGTGGCTTTTTGGAATACACAAAAAGTGGTTTTTTGCTTTTGGGTCAATGTCTTTGATGATAATCATATTTTGGTCTTCATACATTTTTGTTGCAGGGATTTCGCCTGCAATTATTTTACAAAATAAACAATTACTCATATTATTCTCCTTTTTGCTCAGCAATAGCACCTTCTAAATAAGGTTCTAAAACTAAAACTTTTTCTATTTGGTTTTGACTTTTTTTCTTATAATCTTTTATATATATTCTAAGATAGTTTTGCGTGTAACCAACAGCATAGCCATCTTTAAATTCTTCAAACAAAAAGTCTAACTCTTTGCCTTTCATTTTCAATGCAAAGTCTTTTTTGCACTCTTTTTTTATTTCTAAAAGTTTATCAAGCCTTTGCTTTTTAATCTCGCTTGATAGGTCTTTCATTTTGCTTGCAACAGTGCCACTTCTCAAACTGAACGGAAATGGGTGCACGTCGCTAAACCCAACTTTTTTTACAAACTCCATAGTCGTTATAAAATCTTCTTCCGTTTCGGTTGGAAAACCAACGATAACATCGGTTGTAATGCCTGCATCAGCAAAATATTCTCTTATTAGGTTCACCTTTTCTAAATATTCAGCCGTAGTGTAATGCCTGTTCATCTTTTTTAGAACGCTATCACACCCAGACTGCAAAGAAAGGTGAAAATGTGGAGCAAAATCTTTTAGTTCTTTTAGTGCCGACAAAAATTCCCTGTCAATGATATTAACTTCTAAAGAGCCAAGCCTTATTCTAACAGGCAAGTCTTTTAAACTTTTTATTAAGCCCGTTAAATTTATTCCGTTATAATCATAAGCCGATAGGTTTATGCCGTTTATAACCACTTCTTTAGCACCGAGCGATAAAATTTCTTTTTTTACG
>JAZOMM010000188.1:0-3494 GCA_045653965.1 Christensenellaceae bacterium
ACGGGACTTGAACCCGTGACCTCCGCCTTACCAAGGCGGTGCGCTACCGACTGTGCCACATCAGCATATTTTGTTATAAATCACTCAAAATGCTTGTATATTATATAAGATTTAATAACTTTTGTCAATATAAAAATACAAGTTCAGCCAAATTTAGTAAAAAATATTTTTGCATAAAAAATTATATAGGTCGTTAGATTTTTCTAACGACCTATTAACTTGCTTACATATTTTTCAAAGCGATAAAAATTATTCTTCTTCTATTGTTTCTTCATCTTCACCTTTTGGTGTAATTGCAATTTTCTTAACGGTTGAATCATCAATTCTCATAATTCTAACGCCTTGAGTATCTCTACCGATTTTGCTAATATCATCAGCAGCAACTCTGATAATTGTTCCGTTATCGGTGATAATCATAATATCTTCACTATCAGAAATAAGTTTTAGACTTGCGAGTTTACCTGTTTTGTTGTTAAATACGCCTGCTTTAACGCCTTTACCACCACGGCTTTGCATTCTATAGTCTTCTATATCAGAACGCTTACCATAGCCGTTTTCAGTCATTGTGATAACTTCTGAGCCTTCTTTAATAACTGCCATGTCAACAACTATGTCACCCTTATTTAAGGTCATACTCTTAACACCTTGAGTATCTCTACCCATTGGACGAACATCTTCTTCGCTAAATCTTATACACTTACCTTCGTGAGAAGCAATAATGATTTGGTCGTTACCTGTTGAAAGTTGAACAGAAATAAGTTCATCGCCCTCAACAATGCTGATAGCAATCTTACCTGTCTTTCTTATGCTAGCGAACTCAGATAAAGCCGTCTTTTTGATAAGACCATTTTGAGTTGCCATAACGATATAGCCTTCTGTATCGGCTTTTAGTGGTATCATAGCCCTAACCTTTTCGCCCTCAGCAAGTTGCAATAGGTTAACGATAGCCCTACCACGAGCCGTTCTTTGACCTTCTGGCACCATGTAGCCTTTTATGCTATAAACCTTACCTTTATCGGTAAAGAACAAGATGTCATCATGAGTAGAAGTAACGAACATATTATCAATAAAGTCTTCTTCTTTAGGTTTATGTGCTGTAACGCCCTTACCACCCCTTCTTTGTGTTCTATATTCAGCAACAGGAACACGTTTAACATATCCAAAGTGGGTTAGACTTACAACAACGTCTTCTACAGGAATCATATCTGCAATATCGATTTCGCCATAGTCATAAGAAAGTTCTGTCTTTCTTGGTGATGGATATTTTTCTTTGATATATTCCATATCAGCACGAATAATTGCCTTTACCCTTTCTGGTTTTTCCAAAATATCTTTTAAGTCAGCAATAATATTTGCAAGTTCAACAAGTTCTTCATTTAGTTTTTCAACTTCCATACTTGTTAAGCGTTGCAATCTCATTTCTAGAATTGCATTTGCTTGCTTATCTGAAAGTTCAAACTCTTGTATTAACGCTTCACAAGCACTATTTTTATCTGCTGAACGGCGAATTATCTCAATAACTCTATCGATATTTGCAAGCGCTATTACTAAGCCCTTAACAATATGTTCCCTTTCTTCAGTTTTAGCAAGGTCATATTTTGTGCGACGAACGATAACATCTTCTTGGTGCTTGATATAATGCTCTAAAATTTCTTTTAATCCAAGAACTTTTGGCTCTCCATCAACGAGAGCAAGGAATGTTATGCCATCTTTTACTTGTAAATTTGTATGCTTATAAAGTGTGTTCAACACCACTTGTGCGTTGGCATCTTTCTTAAGGTCGATAACCATACGCATACCATGTCTATCAGACTCATCTTTGATGTCGCTAACACCTTCTATTCTCTTATCTTTAACCATATCTGCAATGCTCTTGATTAAAAGTGCCTTGTTTACTTGATATGGTAGTTCTGTTACAACGATTCTTTCTCTTGTGCCGTTATTGAATTCTTCAATTTCGCACTTAGCACGAAGAACAAAGCCACCTTTACCTGTTCTATATGCTTGTTTGATACCTGCTCTACCCATCAAAACACCACCCGTTGGATAGTCTGGTGCTGGAACATATTCCATAAGTTCTTCAACGGTGATTTCAGGGTTGTCCATAATAGCAATACAAGCATTTAAGCATTCTGCTAGGTTATGTGGTGGAATATTTGTTGCCATACCAACGGCGATACCATCTGCACCATTAACCAAGATGTTAGGAATTCTTGATGGTAAAACTACAGGTTGCATTTCGGTATCATCAAAGTTTGGATAGAAATCAACTGTATTTTTATCAATTTCTCTAAGCATTTCGTTAGCAAGTTTAGATAGTCTCGCTTCGGTATATCTATACGCCGCAGCAGGGTCGCCATCGACAGAACCAAAGTTACCATGTCCATCAACTAATGGAAAATTGATTGAGAAGTTTTGAGCAAGTCTAACGAGAGCATCATAAACCGAACTATCGCCGTGTGGGTGATATTTACCTAACACTTCACCGACGATTTTAGCACACTTTTTAAATGCTTTATCACTCGTAAGCCCCATGTCATGCATTGCATAAAGAATACGCCTGTGAACAGGTTTTAAGCCATCTCTTACGTCAGGAATAGCACGAGAAACGTTAACTGCCATTGCATAAGCAATAAATGATTTCTTTACTTCGTTATTAACTTCAATGTTTATAAGTTTTGTTTTTTCTAAGGTCGCTTTAAATTCAGCAGATAATTCTGCACTAATATCTTTTTTAGCCATGTTTCACCCCACTAAATATCCAAATCTGTGACAAGTTTTGCATTATTTTCAATAAATGCACGCCTTAACTCTGGATTGTCACCCATAAGTGTTGTAAATGTTTCGTTTGCTTCTAAAACATCTTCCATTGTCACTCTTAGCATTGTTCTTGTTTCAGGATTCATCGTTGTTTCCCAAAGTTGTTCTGGGTCCATTTCACCAAGACCTTTGTATCTTTGAATATCACACTTACCTACTTCAGCAAGATAGTCTTGCAACTCCTTGTCCGTATAGCAGTATTTGTCAACCTTATTTTTTGTCGCTTTATATAATGGTGGTTGAGCAATATACACGTGTCCTTTTTCAACAAGTGGACGCATAAATCTAAATAAGAAAGTGAGAAGTAATATTCTAATATGGCTTCCGTCTACATCGGCGTCGGTCATACAAATAATTCTATTATACCTAAGTTTGCTTTCATCAAAGTCTTCATGAATACCACAACCGAAAGCAGTTATCATACTCTTAATTTCTTCGTTTTCTAATACCTTATTAAGCCTTGCCTTTTCAACGTTCAAAATCTTACCTCTAAGCGGTAAAATTGCTTGAGTCATGGCATCTCTACCTTTTTTTGCACTTCCACCGGCAGAATCCCCTTCGACTATAAATATTTCTGATACTTTTGGATCTTTACTTTTACAATCTGAAAGTTTACCAAAGAAATTAGTCATAGCTAAATCACTTTTTCTAGTAATTTCTCTTGCTTTTTTAGC
>JAZOMM010000189.1:0-1714 GCA_045653965.1 Christensenellaceae bacterium
AGCAAATCCAGGCCGAAGTGCCCACAGACTTTCGGTTACAGGCATGCAAACCATTGTGAACACCAGAAACGCTTTTGCCGAGCACTTTTCTTGCTCAAGCGATAGAGTTATCTTTACAAAAAACTGCACCGAAGCACTTAACATTGCTATTTTTGGCACGCTAAAGGTCGGTGGGCATGTTATAACAACCATTTACGAGCACAACTCGGTGCTTAGACCACTTTCTGCACTACAAGAAAAGGGGCTTATCACTTTAGATATTGTTGAGCCTTATGGAGAAGTGGATATTGTTAGCGCTATAGAAGAAAAAATCAAAGATAATACATACATGATAGTTTGCACGGCTGTTTCTAATGTAACAGGCTTAGAACTTCCTATCGGCGAAATAGGTAAACTTGCTAAAGAAAACGGCTTGTTGTTTTTGGTCGATGGCGCTCAAGGTGGTGGGCATATTAACCTTGATATGAAAGAAAACAATATTTCTATGCTTGCCTTAGCAGGACACAAAGGGCTTTGTGGAATTATGACAAGTGGGGTTTTGCTAATTGAAGATGACTTAGATGTAGAGCCACTTATTTTTGGGGGCACAGGCAGTGAGTCTTTTAACCTTTCTCAGCCAACCTGCTATCCCGAAAGGCTAGAGTCTGGCACGCTTAATCTCCCTGCAATCGCATCGCTTTTTGAAGGGGTAAAGTATGTTATGGCAAATAGAGAAAATTTTGCACTTCACCTTCTTTCAACGACTGAAAAACTGATAGAAAACCTAAAGCAAGTTGAAGGCGTTGAGGTTTTCTCTGAGCCCAACAAAAGTGGTATCGTTGCCTTTTCGGTTAAGGACTTTTCAAGCGAGCAAGTGGCTGACCTATTAAATAAAAACTACGATATAGCCGTGCGTGGTGGACTTCATTGTGCCCCATTAATGCACAAACATCTTGGCACGCTTGATAGTGGGCTTGTTAGGGTTAGCCTTGCCGTGCAAAACTCATCGAGACAACTTTCTTTTCTTATCTACGCCCTAAAAGACATAGTTAAAAAATAAATAAAAAAGATAGCAAAAATTTTGCTATCTTTTTTATTTTATTATTCTTGATTTATTTCTTCTTTTTTATCGCTTTGTTCACGCAACTCTTTTCTATCTTGTGCATCTATAAATCTAACAAACCCTTCCATATCTACAGGAATGTTTGCGTTGTCCATATATTGCGTAAAGTCTGTTAAGAATGCATCAAACCATTTTCTATTTTCATTTTTATACTTTCTTATAAAAATTTCAGCACTTATTGAAGATATATCCGACATCAATTTATCAAAAAGACTTGTTGATAAAAAACCAACTACTGCTATCGCCAATATAGGTATTATTGGTGGCGACATAACATATTCTCCTTCAATCACACTTTGCACAAAGATAGGAAAAGCAAGAAAGAGCAAGAAGTTTATCAAAAAATACTTTATTGTGCCTCTTTGCAAACAATCAATAAGACATAAAAACAACACCCCAATAGCATAAAAAACAAAAGGTACTGCTAATGCTATCAAAGCACCCGTGGTAAATAATGCCATTTTTTCTCCACCTAGCAATTGTTGCATACTAATCGTTGCAAACCCTTGAAACTCGCCTAAGGCAGATGTTGATTCTAACGCAATTTTTTCTTCTTGTACTAACATTTGCCAAGCACTAAATTTTATAGTAATTGTTTCTTTTATTCCCAAA
>JAZOMM010000190.1:0-7501 GCA_045653965.1 Christensenellaceae bacterium
GTGGTATTCGTCATAACAGAACAAAGCGTGACTTGGCGTTAATATTTAGTGAAGTTCCTGCAACTGCAGCAGCCGTATATACAACAAACCTAGTTAAAGGTGCACCACTTGTGGTGACAAAAAAACATATAGAAAACGGCATAGCAAGTGCTATTATTTGTAATAGTGGCAATGCAAACACTTGTAATGCAAATGGCATAGAAATTGCAGAGCAAATGAGCGACCTTGTTGCAAACAAGTTAGGAATAAGCGCAAGTGATGTTGTTGTTGCATCAACAGGCGTAATTGGGCAACCATTAAATATCGAACCTATTAAAAATGGTTTAGATGGCTTAGCAAACGGACTTTCTAGTGAAAACGGACTTCTTGCTGCCGAAGCAATTATGACAACCGATGTTGCATTAAAAGAAATTGCAGTTGAATTTAAGATTGGCGATAAAGTTTGCCATATCGGTGGTATTGCTAAGGGAAGTGGTATGATACATCCTAACATGGCAACAATGCTCGGGTTCATTACAAGTGACGTAAATATTAGCAGTGAAATGCTCTCTAAAGCATTAAAGAGCGATATAAAAGAAACATTTAATATGATAAGCGTTGATGGTGATACATCGACAAACGATATGGTTGTTGTGCTTGCAAACGGCCTTGCAGAAAACAAAAAAATCGAAAAAGAAGATGCAGATTTTGAAGTGTTTATGAAAGCGCTTAACACAGTTAATGTAAGCCTATGCAGAATGATTGCAGGCGATGGCGAAGGTGCAACAAAACTCTTAGAATGCTCTGTTGAAGGCGCAAAAGAACTTAGCATCGCTAAAACTGTTGCAAAAAGTGTTATTTGTTCAAGCCTAACAAAAGCAGCAATGTTCGGTGCTGATGCAAACTGGGGCAGGGTGCTTTGTGCAATTGGATATAGTGGCGCAGACGTAGATGTAAATAAAATAGATGTAAGTTTTATTTCTGCAAAAGGCGAAATTGCCGTTTGTAAAAATGGCAGTGGCGTAGATTTTTGTGAAGAAAAAGCCAAAGAAATATTACTTGAAAAAGAAATTACTATTGCCGTAAACTTAAACGACGGCGAATTTAGTTCAAAGGCGTGGGGTTGCGATTTAACATACGATTATGTTAAAATTAATGGCGACTATCGTACTTAAAAGCAAAGGCTTAGGAGAAAATTATGTATAAGAATTTTTCAAATGCTCAACGTGCAGAAGTCTTAACACAAGCACTTCCTTACATACAACAATATAATGGCAAAGTTGTAGTTGTTAAATATGGTGGCAACGCAATGATAAACCAAACCTTAAAAGAACAAGTTATGGAAGATATCGTACTTTTACATCTTATAGGTGTAAAAGTCGTTTTAGTGCATGGTGGTGGCCCAGAAATCAGCGAACTTATGGATAAACTTGGCAAGAAAGCAACCTTTGTAGATGGACTTAGAGTAACCGACAAAGAAACTGTTGATATCGTTCAAATGGTGCTTGCTGGCAAGGTTAATAAGTCACTTGTTAACTATCTAGAAGTAAATGGTGGCAAGGCAATGGGCGTTTCTGGTATAGATGGAAGGCTTATTGAAGCAGAAATGAAAGATGAAAGACTTGGCTATGTTGGTGAAATTACAAATATCAATATCGGTTGTGTAGAAGATTTGCTTAACAACGGATATATTCCTGTAATCTCAACTGTTGGTTGCGATAAAGAAGGCAATATCTATAATATAAATGGCGACACTGCAGCAGCAAGAATAGCAGGTGCGCTAAAAGCCGAAAGACTTATTATGATGACCGATATTGCAGGCATATTAAAGGATAAAAATGACCCAACAACCCTTATTCCAAAAATCACAATTAAAGAAGCAAAAGAACTTTTTGAAAGTGGCACTATTCAAGGTGGCATGATACCAAAGGTTAATTGCTGTATCGATGCAATAGGTCACGGCGTTAAAAACGTTATTATAATGGATGGAAGAATTCCACACTCAATACTTATGGAAATCTTGACTGATGAAGGTGCTGGCACCATGGTTGTGGAGGAATAATATGAGCGACATTATTCAAATAGACAAAGAGTATGTTGCCAACACTTATGCTCGTTTTCCTATCCAAATCGTATCTGGAAAAGGCTCAACAGTAGTTGATGTAAATGGCAAAAAATATATCGACATGGGCAGTGGTATAGGTGTAACGGCATTTGGTATAAGCGATGATGAGTGGAAAAATGCAGTTATCTCTCAACTTGATAAAGTGCAACATATGTCAAATCTTTATTACACAGAGCCATGTGCTTTGCTTGCCAAACTTTTATGCGAAAAGACAGGTATGAAAAAGGTTTTCTTTGCAAACTCAGGCGCAGAAGCAAACGAGTGCGCAATAAAGGTTGCAAGGCAATATGGAATAGAGAAAAAAGGTCAAGATTATACGACTATAATCACGCTAAAAAACAGTTTTCACGGCAGAACGATAACAACACTCTCAGCAACGGGACAAGATGTTTTTCATGCCAAATTTCAGCCTTTGACAAGTGGTTTTGTTCACGCAATCGCAAACGATATTGAAAGCGTTGAAAAATTAGTTAAAGAAAACAAAGTTTGTGGCATTTTGATAGAGTGCGTGCAAGGCGAAGGTGGGGTTATAGCCCTTGATAAAGAGTTTGTTTGTGGAATAGAAAAAATTTGCAAAGATAACGATATTATCTTTATGATTGATGAAGTTCAAACAGGCAACGGCAGAACGGGTGAACTTTATGCGTATATGAACTATGGCGTTAAGCCAGACGTTGTTTCAACGGCAAAAGGCTTAGGTGGTGGACTTCCTATCGGTGCATGTCTAATGAACGAAAAAACCCAAAGCGTTTTAGGGTTTGGTGACCATGGCTCTACTTATGGTGGTAACCCTATTTGCGCTGCAGGTGCAATAAATGTTATCGAAAGGCTTGACAAGAACTTGCTTAACCAAGTTAAAGAAAAAAGCGAGTATATATTCACAAAACTTTGCAAGGCTAAGGGGATTGAAGGTGTCAGTGGCATGGGGCTTATGATAGGCATTAAAACCACAAAACCAGCAAAAGAAGTTGTTTCAAAGTGCATAGAAAAAGGCGTTATTTGTTTAACGGCAAAAGATAAAGTTAGACTTCTTCCAGCCCTTAATATTCCAATGAAAGACTTAGAGATTGCTATTGATACAATCATTAGCGTATGTGCAGAATAAAATAGATTTTACTAAAAAGGTGAAAAAATGAACTTAAAAGGCAGAAGTTTTTTAAAACTTTTAGATTTTACAAGCGAAGAAATAGAATATTTAATTGACTATGCAACTAGTTTAAAGCAAATGAAAAAAATGGGCGTTCCACATAGAGAATGCGAAGGCAAAAATATTGCCTTAGTTTTTGAAAAGACAAGCACAAGAACTCGTTGCAGTTTTGAAGTTGCAGCATCCGACCTTGGTATGAGCGCTGTTTATCTTGACCCACAAGGCTCTCAAATCGGCAAAAAAGAAAGCATTGCTGATACCGCAAGGGTTTTAGGTAGAATGTTTGATGGAATAGAGTATAGGGGATATGGTCAAGAAATCGTTGAAGAATTAGCAAAATATGCAGGCGTACCTGTATGGAACGGACTTACAAACGAATTCCACCCAACACAAATTCTCGCAGACTTTATGACAATCAAAGAACATTTTGGCAGTATAAAAGGCAAAAAACTCGTGTATATGGGCGATGCAAGATATAATATGGGTAACTCGCTTATGATAGGCTCGGCAAAAATGGGAATGCACTTTGTTGCGTGTGCTCCAAAAGCATATTTTCCAAACCAAGAACTTATAGAAAAAGCACAAGAAATTGCAAAGCAAACGGGCGCAGTTTTAGAATTTATAACTGACCCTATGGTTGCAACAAAGGGTGCTGATGTTATCTATACAGACGTTTGGGTTTCTATGGGTGAGCCTGAAAGTGTTTGGAAGGAAAGAATTGAACAACTTTATCCGTATCAAGTTAATAAAAAGGTTATGGATAATGCAGGTGAAAAATGCAGGTTTATGCACTGCTTACCAGCCTTCCACGATTTGAAAACTGTTATCGGCAGAGATATTTATGAAAAGTTTGGAATTTCTGCAATGGAAGTAAGCGATGAAGTGTTTGAAAGTGCTCAGTCAATAGTGTTTGACCAAGCAGAAAACAGAATGCACACAATTAAGGCCGTTATGGCAGCAACGCTATAATAAAACACAATATAAAAAACAAAAAATAACCCCATAAATAAAGCCAAAACTTTATTTATGGGGTTTTTAATTAAGAAATATTTAACTATATAGACTTTTTAGTTTTCTTGTTTAATATAAACATAATTAGAGCAATAAAAATAGTTATTATAAATGTTAAGATAAATATAGCCAAATAAGAAATTTGCCAGCCACTAAATTCAATTATAGCACCCACTGCAACAGGGGCAACACCAGCAGAAATAGAACCTGCCGCGTTCATAAGTCCAGAGTGTGCACCTGCATTTATATAAGCGCAAAGTTTATAAGAAATAACGCTGAAAACAATGGTAACTGCACCTTGAATGATAATTAAATAGATTATTAAAGTGACAAGCGAAACAATCATATTTAAGTCAAAAATGAACACATAAATTAGCGAAATTATCGAAGCGATTACAAAATAAGCAAGCCCAACGGCAACAAAGTTTATATGTTTTTCGCAATGTCTTATAGCGATAATAGGTCCTACCATAGTTGCAAGTGGTGCTAAAACCGAAATTAAGATAGCAAAATCTTCAGATTGATTAAAGTTTTCTTGCAATAAACTAGGTATCCAGTTTATCGTGCCAAAGAATAGGCAGTGCACCAAAAAACTAAGTAAAAAGGTTATAACAAAAAACAAGCCTTTAGAACGAGCAGTTTTTAATTCAAAAGGTGTTGGTGTTAAGTCTTTAACTGTTGAAGTGCTTTTAGTTATATCGTTTTTGGAATTTGCCTTTTCGCACATTTGAACTGCAATAAAGAAAATAAGGGCAGAAATAAAAAGAATAACACCAAAAAAAGTAAATGGCGAATCAACGCGTTTAAACGAATTAAAAAGCGAAGCAGAGCCATAAGATATTATTCCAGCAACAGCCGTGCCAATATTCATAAACATGTTTGCCGTTGCTTTCATAGTTATAGGTAAAAATTTGTTTAAGACTGAAGTGCACATAGCCCAAACGCCTGCTTGAAGCACGCCGTTTATAGCCAAAATCCACCAAAGTTGCCACAAATTCATAGCAAGCGCAATAAAAATAGTGACGATACCAGATAGTGCAACACTAATGAGCATATACCACTTTGCGCTAATCTTATCTAATATAAAGAAAAGACCAATTTGAGTTAAAGAATAAGTTAAAAAATAAAAGGTCATAGCAAGGCTGGCTTGTGGTTTAGAAACGCCAAAAACTCTGCCGATTTCAATATACTCGGCAGTATAAATGTTCTTGCTTCCCATCATGATAACCCAAACTAAGCAACATGCAAAAATTAAGAAGTTGTAACGGTGTTTGCTTTGCATAATATCCTCTACATATTAATGTTATTAATATATTAGCAAAGATAATTACTTTAAGTCAAGAAAAAAATATATTTTAAAAAAAGAATATAAAAAAAGTTGACAAAGCGCTTATAGATTGATATACTAAAAAGGCTTTATCGAACAGCCAAAGGGCAAAGGAGGGTAGGTGGAGATGTCAACAGTAAGAGTCGGTGAAAACGAAAATATTGATAGCGCATTAAGACGCTTTAAGAGAAAGTGTTCTCGTGACGGCATAATCGGTGATTTGCGTAAAAAAGAACATTATGAAAAACCTTCCGTAAAGAAGAAAAAGAAAGCTGAAGCTGCTAGAAAGAGAAGCATTAAAGGCTAAACAAAAGAAGTCTATCGAATATCGATAGACTTTATTTTTTTATTGCAGAAAAAGTAAATTTGTGTAAAATTTTGTAGAAAAACAGGAGACAATTATGGTGGAAGAAGGCAAATCATTAAAACAATACTGCAGAGAAGCAAAAAAGAGATTAAAGGGTGGGTTTTGGCAAAATTATCAAAAAAATCTAAATGAAAATATCGAGCGTGCCGAAAAGGCAGGCATTTCAACTTCTAAGGTTAAGCAATATTATGCCGAAAGGGTTATAGATAGCATCAAAAATCGTGATGAAGAAAAAGAAGAATTTTATAAAAAGGTGAAAAAACTTCTTTTAGAAGAAGGCGAAGTTCCAAATGCTATCGGCAGACTAACCGATATTGAACTTTTTAACTCGCTTAGTTATGAAGAAAGACAAAGATACACGCTATCACTTTCAGAAAAATATTTAGAAGCAGTTGAAAGATTTAGAAAAGAGCAAACTTTGGAAATTAAAAAATAAAATATTATTGCAAAATTTATTGTTTTAGTATATAATAATAAAAAACGATTATAGGTGAAATTATGTTTGAACAATTTTCATTATTAGTAAACAATAGGCAGTCTTGCAGAGATTTTAACGATAAACCTATCGACAAAGAAACGCTTGATAAAATAGTATCACTAGGTCTACTCGCACCATCTGCTTGCAATAGTCAACCTTGGAAACTTTATGTTGTAACCGAAGAAAACGCAAGAAAAAAAGTGGCTAGTACTTTGCAAGACATGATGATGAATAAATTTACAAACAAGGCTAAGGCATTTATTGTTTTAGCAGAGTGCAATGCAACCTTAAAACTTGGTGCAAGCCTAAAATTTGATAGAAACCATTTTGTAAAATATGATATAGGTCAAATTTGTGCGTATTTAACGCTTGGCGCAGAAAGTTTGGGGGTAAGTTCTTGTATTATCGGTTGGATAAACGAAAAGCAATTAAAACAAGCAATCTCAATGCCAGAAGACCAAAGTTGCGCTATAGTTATTGCACTAGGATACTCTGATATTGATAAAAGAAAGAAATCAAGAAAAGATAAAGAAACCCTTGTACAACTTATTTAAGGATATTTATAAAACGAATAACGGCACAACCATTGGTTGTGCCGTTTTGTTTTTTATGAGGGAAAAGACTCTCTGTTTTCGCTAAAACCCAAACTAATTAAAAGGGCAGTGTTAACCTTTTGCATTTTTAGGGGTGAAAGTTCGCCTATTCTTTCTTTTATACGCCTTTTATCAAGCGTTCTAATTTGCTCAAGTAAAATAACCGAATCTTTCATAAGTCCAAACTCGTTTGCACTAAGTTCTATGTGCGTTGGCAGTTTTGCCTTGTTAAGTTGGCTAGTAATCGCCGCAGCAATAATGGTGGGACTATATTTATTACCCGTATCGTTTTGCACTATTAAAATTGGTCTAACCCCACCTTGTTCGCTTCCCACAACAGGGCTAAGGTCTGCATAATAAAGTTCTCCTCGTTTTATCATAATGTCTCCAAGTCTATCAAAAGTAATTCCCAATTCATTATATGTATTTAAGGCTGAATTGGGTTAAAAACATCTTTTAACTAACAAGATTGTA
>JAZOMM010000191.1:0-1526 GCA_045653965.1 Christensenellaceae bacterium
ACAGCAAATGGTAAGCCACACATTGGTCATATTTTAACTCGTGTAATAAAAGATATTATTCCACGCTACCATGTTATGAAGGGTGAACACTGCTTAAGAAAGGCAGGTTGGGACACTCATGGTCTTCCTGTTGAACTTGAAGTTGAAAAACTTTTGGGTATTGACGGCAAGCAAGAAATCGAAAAATATGGTATCGGACCAATTATTCAAAAATGTAAAGAAAGCGTTTGGAAATATAAGGGCGAATGGGAAAAGATGAGTGACCGTGTTGGCTATTGGGCTGATATGGAAAACCCTTATGTTACTTACGATGATAACTATATCGAATCAGTATGGTGGGCGATTAAGACTATCGCTGAAAAAGGACTTTTATATAAAGGTCACAAAATCGTGCCATATTGCCCACGTTGTGGAACAGCACTTTCTTCTCACGAAGTAGCACAAGGCTATAAAGATGTAAAAGACGTGTCTGTGTTTGTTAGATTTAAGATTAAGGATAGAGAAAACGCATATTTCCTTGCTTGGACAACAACTCCTTGGACGCTTCCATCAAACGTTGCACTTTGTATGAATCCAAAGGAAGACTATGCTGAAATTATTGCAGAAGATGGTGCAACTTATATCTTAGCAAATGCACTCGTTCCATCACTTTTTGAAAACTATCAAACAGTTAGTATCAAAAAGGGTAAAGAATACGAATATGCTGAATATATCCCACTTTTTGACTATGCTAAAGGCACATTTAAGGAAAAGGCATATTATGTAGTATGCGATGGTTATGTAACACTCACCGATGGTAGTGGTATCGTTCACATTGCACCTGCATTTGGTGAAGATGACGCTAACGTTGGAAGAAAATATAACCTTCCATTTGTTAAACTTGTTGATGATAGAGGCAATATGCTAGAATCAACAGGCATTTTAGCAGGCAAGTTTGTTAAAGATGCAGATAAGATTATTATAAAAATGCTCAAAGAAGATGGTTTGCTCTTTAAGGAACTTCCATTTGAACATAGTTATCCTTTCTGTTGGCGTTGTGATACACCACTTTTATACTATGCAAGGTCAAGTTGGTTTATCAAAATGACAGCGGTAAAAGATAAACTTATCGAAGCAAACAATTCTATCAATTGGATGCCAGAAACAATCAAGAACGGCAGAATGGGTAACTTCCTTGAAAACGTTATTGACTGGGGCTTATCAAGAGAGCGTTATTGGGGCACACCACTTCCTGTATGGGTATGTAATAAGTGTGGCAAAATTCACGTTATCGGTAGCAAGAAGGAATTAAAAGACCTTTGCAAAATTAGTGGGGATATCGAACTTCACCGTCCATATATCGATAGTTGCGAATTTGCGTGCGAATGTGGTGGCACTTTCGTTAGAGAAAAAGTAGTTATTGACTGCAGGGTTGACTCTGGTTCAATGCCATTTGCTCAATATCACTATCCATTTGAAAACAAAGAATTATTCGAATCTCATTTCCCAGCCGACTTTATCAGTGAAGCAATTGACCAAACTCGTGG
>JAZOMM010000192.1:0-5500 GCA_045653965.1 Christensenellaceae bacterium
GATTTTTGCTACACAAAAACTACCCATATAGTAACTACTATTGCGATATTGAAAACTTGTTATTAAAATAAAAGTAAAAATAAGCGTTAGTTTTTTTCATAGTTTTTGCCTCAATTTATCTCAATTATACGCCCCATTATAACCCTTGTCAAGCGATTTTTAAATTTTTCTTTTGTTTTTATTAAGTTTTCTTGATAATTAACCTTTCGCCATATTTTGAAATAATCATATATGTAATATTACTTAAAATAGATAAAACAGCAAAGATAATAATAAATTTTATCCCTAAGTCAAGGTTAACAAAATATAAAAATGCAAATATACCACCGGCGAGCGCCATGCCACAAATCACTGTAAAGAATACCGAAACGCCTTGCTTAACAGCCTTTGTGATATTATCCCACTTCATATAAGGGAATAAAAGGTTAAACATAAGCCCCAAGTTTCCACCTAAAATTGCATAGAGTGGAGCGTTTAATATTGTAAAAATTATAACTAATGCTGGCGCCGATGACAAAAGTGCCGTTGAAAAAATAATTCCACAAATTAGCGCTGGAATAACAGCCACCACAAAGTTTACAAATAATTTTGTTCCAAAAATTCTTTTACTAGAAATTGGGCTTGTTCGCATTAAGTAAAAACAACTGCCTTCAACATTTAAACTTACTGCCGTTGTTGGACTAATCATAAATGTAAAAGCAAATATTGGTTGTAAAAGCATTGCAAACATAAGTTTCATTGGCAAAAGGTTTGTGTCGAAAGCCATAACCGTTAAAACAACTGCGCCTGCTATTGCAAAAACCGAACCCAAAAGTGTGTTCATTGCATAAGTTGGTGCTGAAAATAGTTGCCTAAACTCTTTTTTCATAAGTGCCCTAAACTGCGTGCCACTTTTTGACTTTTTATACTTATAATTCTTTGCCCTTTTAACCGCTTTTAAGAGAGTGTTTAGTTTATCGTAAGTATAACTTACAAAAACGATTAAAATCGACAAAATTGCAATCCCTACACCCACAAACAAAAGCACGAAAGAAATATCTGTTAAACCCTTTTCTACCCAAGGATAGATAAAATACATATTTCTTATTGCACCAAGGCTATCGCTTAGGTCTGAGCCGATAAGCGATAAAGCGTACATTGCTATAAATAAAAAGGCGTAGATTAAAGACTGAACGAGCGATTTTCTTCTAAACTTTGAAGAAATATAACTAACTATAACCCCTAAGAAAATCGAAACGAGCATAGGATAAACAGGGAGAGCAAGCACCATTATAAAAAGCCTTAATAATTCTATGCTTGCCATAACACCTATGATATCAAACTGCACGAATACTGCCACTGCCAACACTAAAATTGCAAACAAAAGGTCTGCAACATACATAAAAATTAGTTTTGAAAGCACTATCGTGTGCTTTTTTATAGGCATTGCAGACAAAAGGTCATAATCCTTTGCGCTGTAGATATTTCCACTTGACGAATAAAAAGAAAATATCAAACAAATAATGCTTATCATTGCAAAAATTGTTGGCAAAAATTGTTGAGGTTTGCCCATCATAACATACATTTCGGCAAACATTTTTGCATAAACATAGGCAATTGCCACGATTAATGCACCGAAAAATAGCCCCACGCCCACTATCCCTATAGTGCTTGCGCTTTTGCCCTTTTTCTTGTTGGCTATCTTATTTATGCCAAAAAGCGATAAAAATTGAATTTTTATCAAAGATAACAAATTATTCATCAGCAATCTCCAAGAAAAGTTTTTCGAGTGACTTATCGCCGATAATTTCTTGCATTTTGCCTTCTTTAACGAGTTTTCCTTTTTTGATAATGCCAACTCTATCGCAAAGTTTTTCAACCACTTCTAAAACGTGGCTTGAAAAGAAGATTGCACTGCCGTTTTTGCAAAGTTCTTTCATAATTTCTTTAAGCCTAAAAGAAGCAATTGGGTCAAGCCCCACAAAAGGCTCGTCCAACACTAAAAGTTTTGGCGAGTGCACGAGTGCCGAGATTAAAACGAGTTTTTGTTTCATGCCGTGCGAATAGGTTGAAATTAGGTCGCCTAAATTTTCTTTTATTTGAAAATCGGTTGCATATTTTTCTATTTTTTCACTTCTTTCATCGCCCACGCCATAGATGTCGCAAACGAAGTTTATGTATTGAATACCCGTTAAATATTCGTAAATATCAGGGTTATCTGGGATATATGCCATATCCTTTTTAGCCTTAATAGGCTCATCTTTAATGCTGTTTCCATTTATTAATATTTCGCCGTTTTCAAACCCTAAAGCACCAACTATTGATTTAATTGCCGTTGATTTGCCTGCACCATTATGCCCAACGAAGCCATAAATTTCGCCACCTTTTACTTCGAGCGACAAATTTTCTACAGCAAAAGTGCCTTTTTGATATGACTTTGATAAATTTTGAATTTTTAACATTTTAACTCCTCTATTTACCTACTTTTTTGGTCTTTTTCTTTTTTTGTGCTTATAAAGTTGCATATTTATTATCGCACCAAAGGATAGCCCAAGCATTAAAATATACGCCCAAACTAAGAAGATAATAATCCCTGCAAGCGAGCCGTAAAATGCGTTATAGTTAGAAAAAAACTTTAAATAAATTATAAATCCTATCGTTCCAACAACCATTATAAAAAGAGAAAACAGCGTTCCAATTGCAAGGTCATAAAACTTCATTTTTAGTGGACTTATGAATTTATTTAATACATATATAATAACATATCCCAAAATTATTGTAAACAAAAAGACAGAAATAGTAACAAAAATGTCTTCTTTTGGATTAAGAAAAGCGTTTAGTTTTATATTAGAAGAAAAAGCAAACACAAACGCAACCCCCAAAAACAAAACAAACAGCATAGAAAGGGCAACTATTGCCCAAAGCCTTCTAAAAATGCCCCTTTTTGCTCTTGAGTGTGTCTCATAAATAAAATCGCCGTCTTTTGACATTTGATTAAGAAGACTGGTGCAAGAAAACACCACGGCAATAATAAAAAATATGGTTGCACCTTTTGAAGAATTTTCTGCCGTTTCAATAACCTTTTCACCAGCCAATCTAAATTCTTCTGGAAGTCTTGAAACAAGGTCGTGCGTTAAACTTACCCCAAACACACTAAAAGCAGTCACTATCAAAAACAGAAGTGGCACAAATGCCGTTAAAAAATAATACACCCACGCCCCAGCAACAGTGGTTAACCTTTTTCGATTTATTAGGTCAAAAAAAGACGCAAAAAAGTTTTTCTTCATACAAAAACCAGTTTGTGCTATTTACAAACTGGTTATGCTTTTATTTTTCTATTTAGTTTTTTTGTGGTTAAAAGTAAATCTTTTCCGAATAAACTTTAGAATAAATTTCTTTATATTTGTCCCTATAGAAAAGGTTAGTTCCACTTGTTGTAACGGCAGCCGTACCTGCAGCAGTTGCCATTCTTAAAATTTCTTGCATAGGCACACCCTTTTGAATACCCACGCACGTTGCTGCCACCATGCTATCGCCTGCACCAACGGTTGAGTTAACGGCAACCGATGCACTCTTGCAAAAATAACTGTCTATTCCATCGGTGAGCACAGCGCCTTCGCTTCCTAAAGAGATAAGAACGTATTTAACCCCTCTATCCAAATATTTTTTAGATGCAGACACCATTTCTTGAAGTGAGTGTATGCTTTTGCCTGTAAATTCTTCAAGTTCTCTAAGGTTTGGCTTTACCATAAACACTTCTCTAGCATCTAGTGCCGAAAGCATATTATCCTTTTCGGTGTCCACGATAACCTTAACGTGACTTGGGATAGCAGATAATACCTTGCCATAAAAAGATGGGTCAACGCCTTTAGGCAAACTTCCACTCATAACGGCAATTTCATAATCGCCAGATATTTCTTTGACCTTGTCGATAAGTTCCATTTGTTTAAGTTTGCTAACTGATTCGCCCTTATCGTTTATTTCGGTGAGCATAGACTTTTTGTCTATAATTTTATAGTTTGTTCTTGCACTTCCCGTGTTATAAACAAAGTCGTGCTTAACGCCTTCTTTATCTAAAACTTGCTCAAAAAGTCTTGCGTGTGCATCAAACATAAAGCCCGTTGCATAACTTTTTTCGCCAAGTCTTGCAACGCCCATTGCCACGTTTAACGCCTTGCCCGAATATGTTTCCACCTTTTTGTCAACACGATTAAGTTTGCCAACATTAAGGCTATCGAGTTCTATCGTGCAGTCAATACTTGGATTCGGACATATTGTTAGTATCATTTTTTTGTTCTCCTTACCTATAAATAGGTACTTTTATTTTTTTGCTTCTGCAATAATTTTTTCTTGTGCTGAATAAGGCACTTCTTCATACCTTAAGAATTCACTAGAGAATTTACCACGACCTTGAGTCATGCTTCTTAAATCGGTTGCATATTTAAGCATTTCAACGAGTGGAACTTCTGCACATATTTCTTGAAGGTTATCAGCCATTTCCATGCCGAGAATTCTGCCCCTGCGTTTATTCAAATCGCCTAAAATATCGCCCGTATAGTTGTCTGGAACTAAAATCTTATAACTATAAACAGGTTCTAAAATAACAGGCTTTGCATTTCTAATTCCTTCATCATAAGCAAGTTTTGCAGCCGAGATAAAGGCAACTTCTTTACTATCAACAGGGTGTTCTTTTCCATCAAATAGCGTACATTTTAAGTTTGTCATAGGATATCCAGCGAGAACACCCTTTTGCATTGCTTCTTTTAAGCCCTTTTCTGCCGCTTGAGCAAATGGCTTAGAAACAGCGCCACCCACGATTGCATTTACAAACTCGAACTCGCCGTCACTAGCACCCGGTTCAAACTTGATGTTAACCACACCGAATTGACCAGCACCACCCGATTGCTTTTTGTGTTTGCCTTCGGCTTCTGCCATTCCCAAAATAGTTTCTTTAAATGCAACTTTTGGTGCACTTAAAACTGCTTCGCATCCAAACTTTGTCTTTAGTTTTTTGCAAAGGATTTCAAGTTGTGTTTCGCCTTGGCCACGAATTACCATTTCGCCTGTTTCTTTATCTTTTTCAACCTTAAATGTTAAATCTTCTTCACTAAGTCTATTTAGGCCTTGGAACACTTTGTCTTCTTCACCACTCTTGCTTGCTGAAATAGCCATTGTTATAACAGGTTTTGGAAGTGGGATATCAAAGAACTTGATTATGTTGTTTTCATCACAAAGCGTATCGCCTGTGTTTGTATTATTAAGTTTGTTTACAGCACCGATATCGCCTGCAACGAGTTCGGCGGTAGGCTCTTGCTTTTTGCCTTTCATTACATATAATGTATTTATTCTTTCCTTTTCGCCCCTTGTTGCATTATAAACGGTCATGCCCGTTTTTAGCGAGCCTGTAAACACCCTAATCATATTAAGTTTGCCAACAAATGGGTCTGCAACAGTTTTGAAAACTTGTCCTGCAAAAGGTAAATCTGCATCGCAACGAACTTCACTAACTTCGCCCATGCTT
>JAZOMM010000193.1:0-6204 GCA_045653965.1 Christensenellaceae bacterium
AAGCACCTGTTGCTGGTATCGCAATGGGACTTATCAAGGATACAGAAAGTGGCAAGGTATCAATTTTATCAGATATTCAAGGCTTAGAAGACTTCCTTGGCGATATGGACTTTAAGGTTGCAGGTACAGAAAAGGGTATCAGAGCAATCCAAATGGATATTAAGATTAAGGGAATTGACGAAGCAATTTTAAGACAAGCAATTGCACAAGCAAACGTTGGCAGACAACATATCTTGTCTAAGATGTTAGAAGCAATTGACAAGCCAAGAGCAGAACTTTCTAAATATGCTCCAAAGATTATATCATTTAGCATCAATCCTGAAAAAATCGGTGATGTTGTTGGTAAGCAAGGTAAAGTTATCAACAAGATTATTGAAGAAACAGGCGTTAAGATTGATATTGATGACAACGGCACAGTTAATATCGCAACAGTTGGCGATGCTCAAAATGCTGAAAGAGCAAAAGCAATTATTCTTTCAATTGCAAAAGACCCAGAAGTTGGCGATATGTTCATAACAGAAGTTGTTAGAATCCTTCCAAAAGTTGGTGCATTCTGTGAACTTGCACCAGGCAAAGACGGACTTATCCACATCAGCAAAATGAGTGAAAAGCGTATTGACAGTGTAGAAGAAGTATTGCATATTGGCGACAAAGTTAAGGTAGAAATCATCAAAATCGGTGAAAAGGGAATTGACCTTAAACTTTTAGAAATTGTTAATGACTAGTCTATAATAAAGCAAGAAAAATATGCAAGGCAAACGCCTTGCATATTTTGATTTAAATAGTAATTTTATTGCTCTCTATTGGCATAAACTACGAATAGAGGTGGCAAAAAATGAAAAAACTAAGTAAAAGGCATACTTTTATAATAAACACAATGCTAGTTATAACACTTGTCATTGTGTATATAATAAACTTTATGCCAAAAACCACACTTGAAACATACGGCAAGGACACGCTTAGTGCAATATATAACGGCAACCCATTAAATAACAATGTGTCGCTTATGTTCAATGTGTATGAAAACACTAAAATTGTAAATTCTATAATAGATGTTTTAGATGCTAAGGGCGTAAAGGCAACCTTTTTTGTGGGTGGCTGTTGGGCTGATGACAATGCAGAAACGCTAGTTAAAATAATTAATAGTGGTCATGAAATAGGCAATCACGGCTATTTTCATAAAGACCACAAAAAACTTAATTATAACGATAACGCACAAGAAATATCAAACACGCATAGTGTTGTTAAGGCACTATGTGGTGCTGAAATGCAACTTTTTGCACCACCATCGGGCAGTTTTTCGCCAAACACCTTAAAGGCTTGTTATGACTTAGGGTATAAGGTTATAATGTGGTCTAAAGACACTATTGACTGGCGTGATAGTAACCTTACAACATTATATAATAGGGCAACAAAAAACCTTTCTGGTGGGGACTTAGTGCTTATGCACCCAAAAAAACACACTTTAGAAGTTTTGCCATCGATAATAGATTATTATAAAAGCGTGGGGTTTGATGTGGTGAGTGTCAGCCAAAATATTTTAGTTACATAATTGGAGAAAAAAATGGTTAAATATAAACAGTTTAGTAACGGTCTAAGACTTGTTGCAAACAAAATGGAAGGCATGCTATCGGTTAGCATAGGCGTGCTTGTAAAAACGGGAAGCATGAACGAAACACAAATAGATAACGGCATATCCCACTTTATTGAGCACGTTATGTTTAAGGGCACAGAAAAGCGCTCTGCCTTTGAAATTTCCGACCATATCGATAGGATAGGTGCACAAATAAACGCCTTTACTTCAAAAGAACTTACTTGTTATTACACAAAGTCAACTAGAGACCACGTGGAAGATTCTTTAGAAATTTTATCGGATATATTCTTTAATTCAAAGTTTGATAAAGAAGAATTAGAAAAGGAAAAGGGCGTTGTTATAGAAGAAATCAAAATGAGTGAAGATACGCCCGAAGAAGTTTGTTTAGACCTTTTGTCGCAAGGCTATTACGGAAAGAGTGGGTTAGGACAAACTATCCTTGGAAGCAGTAAAAACATAAAAAGTTTTACTCGTGACGATGTTATTAAGTATATGGACAAGTATTACACAGCCGACAATGTTGTAATATCGGTTGCAGGCAACATCGATATGGAAATGGCAATAAACCTTGTTGAAAAATATTTTGCCGATAAGTTTACAAGATTAAAAAGTCAAGCACAAGCAAAAACCCAACTTGCCGAGCCACAACACCTATTAAGGAGCAAAAGAATAGAGCAAACGCACATTGGTTTTGCAATGAAAGGCATAAGCCTAAACGATAAAAATAGCGATGCTTTTGCTATTGCAAACATAGTGTTTGGTGGTGGCATGAGCAGTCGATTATTCCAAAAAATAAGAGAAGAACTAGGCCTAGCATACAGCGTTTATTCTTATGCGTCTGGATATAAAGATAACGGTATATTAGAGATATATGCAGGCGTAAACACTTCGCTAAGAGATTTAGCCGTAAGTGCCATTTTAGAGCAAATAGATGTTCTTAAAAAGGACAAAATCACAGAGCAAGAATTCAGCCGTGGCAAAGCACAAATAAAAAGTGCATTTATAATGGGGCAAGAAAGCACTGCCTCGCAAATGCTTTTATATGCAAAACACCTTATTCTTTTAGATAAGGAATTTGATTTAACCGATAGAATAAAAAGGCTAGATAGTGTTAGCATAAAAGATGTGTGCAATGTAATTGAAGAGTATTTTGACATAAAAACAATGGCAACGGCAACGGTTGGCTCAAAGCGTGCTCCACTAAAAATTTAACAAATTTTAATTTTGCTATTGACAAAAAAAATATGAGTGATATAATATTGTTAAGAAAAATTTTTTAAACAAATGCCAAAAATTCATATTTGGCATTTGCAAAAGGAGAAAAGATGAAAAAGTTTTTATCAATTTTACTCGTGGGCTTACTTTGCGTATGTTGCTTTGCATTAGGCGCTTGTAAGGAAGAAGGACCAACTGTAGAAACATACAAAATGTCTGCACTTGTTATCGCTGGTCAAGAATATAATGTAGGCGATACCGTTCCTGGTCAAATTGTGTCTGCAGAAGCATTTGAATTGACACAAGATTTCTTCGTGCTTGAATTTAGTAGCAACGGAACAGTTGTTTCTAAAATGAATGGCGAAGCATCAGATGTTGCAATGACATGGACAAAATCTGGTGGCAACTATGTTATTACACAAACAACTCCTCAAGGTACACAAGCTATAACATGTGTTATTGAAGGTTCAAACATGACTATTGATGTTACTGGACAAGGCACTATGATTTACAAATTAGTAAAAGCATAAACAAATTTAATTTAACAATAAAAAAGGATTTCCTTAAAAGGAAGTCCTTTTTTTCTTTATATTAGAATATATTTTAATTATGAAAATAATTAGAATAATAATGGCAAGTTTAATAATATTTTGCACAATTTTCACCTTAACTTTTGGCTATAAAAAAATTGGAGAGGAAAAACTAAAAATTCCAAAAGAATTTAAAGGAATAATCACCATTTGGCAAATAGATGGCTTTGAAGGTGGCTCGGGCTCGAGAAAGCAATTCTTGTTAAGCGTGGCAAGAGATTTTGAAAAGCAAAATGAAGGCACGCTTGTTATGGTTATAAATCACACATTTACTAGTGCAGAAGAAAACATTTCTAAGGGGGTATACCCAGACATAATGTCATATTCAAACGGCTTAGATATAAAAAAGATGCTCCCTATAAACACTTCTAGATGTGTTGCTGGTGGCAAGATTGGTGAAAAGGTGTATGCAACGGCATGGTGTCGTGGTGGATATGTTTTGATTAAAAACTTAGATTTAGAAGGAAATGATGAGACACCACTAATAGTTTCTAAAGGGCAAAACACTCAGCCACTTTTAGCAATGATGTTAGAGGGGTTTGAGTTTGAAAATATAGAAGTCTTAAGCCCTATAGATGCCTACACAAAGTTCACTTTAGGCAAAAATGCGTTTATGTTAGGAACGCAACGAGATGTGGTAAGGCTAACTAATAGGGGAGCAAACTTTTCAGCCACACCACTAACTAATTTTAACGACCTATATCAGTATGTATCGCTTACGGCAAGCGACACGCAAAAAAGCATTATAGCAAAGCGTTTTATAGATTATCTTCTCGCCGATAAAGTGCAAGAAAGGTTAAATAAAATTAACATGCTGTCGCCATATAAAAATGCAAGTTTTGACATACAATACTTAAATCTAATGCAAAATATGGGTGGTTTTTCAAGCATTTCAGCCTTTCACACAAAAGAAGTTTTAAGTGAAATACACACAATGTCAATGCTTGCACTAAAGGGCGATAAAAATGCAATAAAATATGTAAAAAATTTATTAATTTAGCCTTGAAAAAAATATTAAAATATAGTAAAATGATATAAGGAGTATTTTGTGTTTAAAAATGCACTGTTAGAGACCACAAATGCCAAAATTACATTTGATGAACCTATGAGAAAACACACTGGTTACGGTGTGGGTGGCTGTGCAAGATACTATGCTCAAATAGACAGTCTTTACTCGCTGAATAACCTTATTAACTTAGCAAAGCAACATAAAGTTAAGTATAAAGTTGTAGGAAATGGCACAAATATATTAGTTTCTGACCTAGGTTATGATGGACTTATAATAGACACCAAACGGCTTTGTGATGTATTTTTTAAAAGAGAACATATCAAGGCAATGGCAGGTGCAAAACTAGACAAACTTTTGCAGTTTGCAATAGATAATAAACTTAGTGGCTTAGAAGCCTTTGCAGGCATACCAGCAACGGTTGGTGGTGCAATAGTTATGAATGCAGGTGCTTTTGGGCATAATATAAGTGAGATTATAGTTACAGTTGAAACGCTTTGCGATGGCAAGATAAAGGTTTATGACAAAAGAGATTGCAAGTTTGGTTATCGTACAAGTCGGTTTTTAAAAGGCAAAGAAGTTGTAGTGTCAGCAACCTTTGAAGTTAAAAGTGGCGATAGGGAAAAGATTTATGACAGCATAAAGTCATATAAGGACTTAAGGCGATTGGTTCAACCGGCAGGTAAGAGTTGTGGCTCGGTGTTTAAGAATCCAAAACCATTTTCGGCTGGGGCATTAATAGAAAAAGCAGGCTTAAAAGGTTATAGTATCGGTGGCGCAATAGTGTCTGAAAAGCATGCAAACTTTATAATAACATCATCAAAGGCAAGGGCCAGAGATGTTTATCAGTTAATAACAATAATCAAACAAAAAGTTAAAGACGCATTTGGCGTGGATTTAGTAGAAGAAGTCGAGTGCGTAGGGGAGTTTTAATGATTCTTACATCAGATTATCATACCCACACAGTGTTTAGTCACGGCAAGGGTCAAATAATTGATAATGCACTTAAAGCAAAAGAAAAGGGGCTAGTTGAACTTGGTATATCCGACCACGGTTTTTCTCACCCTGCATTTGGGCTTACAAAAAGAAAAGTTCCAAAGATGAAAGCACTTTGCAAAAAGGCGAGTGAAGAAACGGGTGTAAAAGTGCTTCTTGGCATAGAATCAAACATAATAGGCACAGACGGAAGCGTGGACTTAAAGCAAAACATGTACGATGACTTTGATATTTTTTTAGCAGGGATTCATAAGTTTGTGCTTTATAAATTTGGCACGCTTTTTTCGCTCTTTGCAAGAAACTTTTTTTGTTCTACTTTTAACAAAAAAAATATTCCTCAAAGTTTGATTGATACTAATACAAAAACTTTTATAAATGTAATCAAAAACAATCCTGTAGACATCATAACCCACTTAAACTTTTGCTCGTATGCTAATGCAAAAGAAGTGGCAAAAGTTGCTAGTGATTATGGCACTTATATAGAACTAAATTCTAAAAAGACACATTTAACCGAAGAAGAATTATATCAAGTGGCATCAACGGGGGTAAAGTTTATAATAAACTCAGATGCACACACGCCAGATAGGGTTGGCGAAATTTCGCTCGTAGAAAAAATGCTTGAAACTATAAAAATAAATAAAGACCAAATAGCAAATATAGACGGCAAACTTCCAACAATGCGATTTAAGGCGTTTAAGGAGAAGGCGTGATGAATTTTACAGATAAGATAAAAAAAGAAATATTGTCAAAGCCTATAAAAGAAACGCACTGCAAAAAGGCGTTTATAGCAGGGCTTATTCGTG
>JAZOMM010000194.1:0-2304 GCA_045653965.1 Christensenellaceae bacterium
ATAAAATAATTATTACTTTACCAAACGCACAAGAAGTATTTAATAAAGAACATGCTAAGTTAAATATTGATTTTGTAATATTGGGTCTTGATGGTACAACATATAAATTATTAGAATTAACAAATACTAATAATAATGAAAAAATAGAAGTTGATAATCCTGCTCGAATTGAACTTCAAACAGGAATATATAAAGTAAAATATAGATTTATAAATGCAGGTGGTGTAGATAACTATAGAAACGAGCAACTTACAATAGAATATACTTTTAAAGCATTAGAGTCTGCTTTACCACTTAAAAAATGGACTATAACAGATGTGTGTAATAGAATTTTTGACACAGTTGAGCCACTTTAAAAGATACTAATTTTAAGAACGTAAAGCCGAGATTTAGGCTTCAAGGCGTGAAATATAACGAGCAAGGAGAAATTTCCATATAGTGATGACTCGTTTTATGAGCCAAATTCTCCAGCCGATAAATACGATAAAATAATTGCTCCAGAATTTTCATTTACTCAAATGACATTAAGAGAAATGCTATCAATGGTTGGTGGGTTTATTCACGCAGAGCCAAGAATAACACAAAAGATAGAAACTGAAAACGATGAGTATATGCTACTAAAAACATATTACTTTAAAATAAATGATAAAACGATTGATTTTTTTATATAATATATTGTATAATTTAATAAGTAAAAAAGAGAGTTGAAAAATATGGTATACAAAAACGTTTTAGAAGCAATAGGTCATACGCCTATAGTAAAATTAAATAACATGGTAGATAAGGATAGCGCTGATATTTTGGTTAAAATAGAAGGGCTTAATATCGGTGGGTCAATAAAAACTCGCACGGCATACAATATGATTTTAGATGCCGAAAGCAAGGGGCTTATAAATAAAGACACTATTATCGTTGAGCCAACTAGTGGAAATCAAGGCATCGGTTTATCACTTGTGGGTGCTGTTAAGGGATATAAAACGATTATCATCATGCCAGACTCGGTTAGTGAAGAAAGAAGAAAACTCGTTCGCCACTATGGTGCAGAAGTTATTTTAATTCACGATGACGGCAATATCGGTGACTGCATTGATAGGTGCTTGAAAAAAGCACTTGAAATGGCAAAGGCTGACAAAAACGTGTTCGTTCCACAACAATTTGAAAACCCTGCAAACCCTATGGTGCATCGCCACCATACAGGCTTAGAAATTTTAGAGCAAGTGGCAGGGCCTATTCACGGATTTTGTTCAGGGATAGGAACGGGTGGCACGATAACCGGCATTGGCGAAGTGCTTAACGCGCAAAACCCAGACATTAAAATTTGGGCAGTTGAGCCTGAAAACGCAGCCATTCTTGCAGGGGGCACAATAGGTTCTCACATACAAATGGGCATAGGCGATGGTTTGATTCCACCTGTACTTAATTGTAATATCTATGAAGATATCTGTATTATTTCCGACCAAGAAGCATTAGAAACTTCAAGGGACTTAGCAAGGCTTGAAGGCATTATGTGTGGCATTTCATCTGGAACAAACGTGGCAGCAGCAAAGCGCCTTGCAAAAATTTTAGGCAAGGGCAAAACGGTGGTAACGGTTTTACCAGACACAGCAGAAAGATATTTTTCCACACCACTTTTCGATGGTGAATAAGTTTAGAATAAACTTTTTATAAATATTTGACTTTTAAGCCAAAAAATGATATAATTAACAAAAATATTCGATGAACCTTTTAGGATAAGCAGACTGAAAGGGGAGAAATTCCGGAGAATCTCTAATAATTGAGTGCCGAAGGTGCAAAGGGCTTTAGCCCCGAATCTCTCAGGCAAAAGGACGGAGCATTATATAACAAAAAATGTATTTTTCGGAGTTGCTTTATTTATAGCAACTCTTTTTTATTTAGGAGACAAAATGCAACGATTTTTAGATGACCTTTTACAAGTGTTAAAAACAATAAATGCCTATTTAAGCGACTATATTTTGGTTGTTCTTTTAGTTGGTGTTGGAATCTTTTTTTCAATTAAAACAAAATTCGTTCAAGTTCGTTGTTTTAAGCAAGGCATGAAACAAGTTTTTGGTAACCTTAAACTCAATGGCAAAAAGCAATCGGGTGGAATGAGTTCTTTCCAAGCCTTGACCACAGCCATTGCAGCGCAAGTTGGCACGGGCAACATTATAGGTGCAAGTGGCGCTATACTTGCAGGTGGCCCAGGTGCTATATTTTGGATGTGGGTAATCGCCTTTTTTGGTATGGCAACCAACTATTCAGAAGCCGTGTTAGCACAAAGGACAAGACTTATTAACCAAGACG
>JAZOMM010000195.1:0-3363 GCA_045653965.1 Christensenellaceae bacterium
ATCGAAGCAACAATTGGCACAGCAAACTTCTTAAAGAAAAACGGAATTAGAACAAGAGTTAAAGCAAAACTCAGCGAAGGCAGTGAAGAAATTTTAGAGTCTATCCGTAAAGGATATGTAACATATGTTATAAGCACAAGAGATGTGAACTCATTAGGACAAGCAAGCGATGGCTATCAAATTAGGCGTGCTGCTGTTGAAAACAACGTTACAATGTTCACAGCCCTTGACACAGTTAAAGTGCTTTTAGACGTATTAGAAGAAACAACACTTTGTATTTCAACAATTGATGCATAAAAAGGCGAGATTTATCTAATAAAGATAATATAAAGGAATATAAGGAGCAAAATTTTGAAAAAGGTAATTTTTACAATTGAAACAAATGAAAGATTGACCGATTCTGTGTATAAAATGACGCTTTCTGGTGACACAAGTGGAATTGCACGCTCAGGTCAGTTTGTAAATATTCAATTAGATGGACTATATCTCCGTCGCCCAATCTCTGTTTGCGATTATGAAAAAGGCTCTCTCACACTTATCTATAAGGTTGTGGGAAAGGGCACAGAGCAAATGAGTTGGCTTGAAAAGGGAACAAAACTTGATATTTTGGTTGGTCTTGGTAATGGCTATTTTACCGAGTTCGCAGGGGACACACCACTCTTAATCGGTGGTGGCGTTGGCGTTCCACCACTATATAACTTGGCAAAAAACCTAATAGCACAAGGCAAAAAGGTAACGGTTATTTTAGGCTTTAACACAAAAAGCGAAATCTTCTATGAAGAAGAATTCAAAAAACTCGGTGCAACAGTTCTCGTATCAACAGTTGATGGCAGTTATGGGGTAAAAGGCTTTGTAACCGATGCAATAAAACAAGTTGAAGAATATTCTCACGTATACTCATGTGGTCCAGAACCAATGCTTAAAGCAATCTACTCAGCAACTACTACAGGTGGCTCGTATTCGTTTGAAGAACGCATGGGCTGTGGTTTTGGTGCTTGTATGGGTTGCTCTTGCAAAACAAAATATGGCAACAAGAGAATTTGTAAAGACGGCCCTGTTCTTCAAAAGGAGGAAATAATATGGTAAACACAAAAACTTCGCTCTGTGGCGTTGAACTAACTAACCCTGTTATTCCTGCAAGTGGAACATTTGGGTTCGGTTATGAATTTAACGATATATACGACATAAATGTGCTCGGTGCAATCTCAATCAAGGGCACGACAAAAGAAGCAAGGTTTGGTAATCCAACCCCAAGAATAGCAGAATGCACTTCGGGTTTAATCAATTCTATCGGTCTTCAAAACCCAGGTATTGATGCCGTTATAGAAACAGAAATCCCAAAACTAAGAAAGGTTTATTATAAGCCAATCATTGCAAACATTAGTGGCTTTTCTATGGAAGAATACGTGCATTGTTGTGAAAAAATCAACGATGTTAAAGACGTTCAAATCATAGAAGTAAACATAAGTTGTCCAAACGTTCACAATGGTGGCATGAGTTTTGGCACTGAAGCCAAAAACGCACAGGCTGTGGTAGAAGCCGTTAGAAAGGTGACAAATAAGCCACTCTTTATTAAACTTACACCAAACGTAACGGATATAGTTGAGATAGCAAAAGCGTGCGAGCAAGGTGGGGCAGATGGAATAAGTCTAATCAACACCTCACAAGGCATGAGAATAGATTTAAAGAAACGCAAGCCTGTTATAGCAAATAAAATTGGTGGTTTTTCGGGAAGAGCAATATTCCCTATCGCACTAAAGATGGTATATCAAGTATATCAAGCAGTTAAACTTCCAATCATGGGTATTGGTGGTGTAGCAAGTGCAGAAGACGTTATAGAAATGATGATGGCAGGTGCATCAGCCGTTCAAGTTGGTGCAGAAAACTTAGTTAATCCTTATGCTTGTAGGGATATCGTCAACAACTTGCCATATGTAATGAACAAATATAAAATTGAAAACCTAACTGATATTATAGGGGAGGCACACAAATAATGAATAAAGATGTAATTATAGCATGCGATTTTAACAGCGCAGAACAATTATTTAGTTTTTTAGATAAGTTTGAGGGCGTGGAAAAGCCATACTTAAAAGTAGGTATGGAACTTTTCTATGCAAGTGGCAATCAAATTATAAAAGAGATTAAACGCCGTGGTCATAAGATATTTTTAGACCTTAAACTTCACGATATCCCAAACACCGTTAAAAAATCAATGTCAGTTTTGTCAGCGCTTGACGTGGATATGGTTAACCTACACGCAGGTGGTGGCTCTGTTATGATGAAGGGCGCATTAGAAGGCTTAACAAGACCAGATGGTACACGCCCACTTCTAATTGCAGTAACACAACTAACTTCAACAAACCAAGAACTTATGACAAACGAACTCTTAATCGATAAACCACTTGATGAAGTTGTTATGAGTTATGCTTTGAATACAAAAAACAGTGGGCTTGACGGCGTTGTATGTTCTCCACTAGAAGCAGGCAAGGTAAAAGAAGTTTGTGGCAAACAATTCTTAACAATTACCCCAGGTATAAGACTTGCAGGCGACAGCGTTGGCGACCAAAAGAGAGTTACAACCCCAGCATTAGCAAGAGAACTCGGCTCTGACTACATTGTCGTTGGCCGTTCAATAACAGGTGCAGAAGACCCTGTTAAAGCATATAGACAATGCGTTAAAGAGTTTTTAGGTTAATATAACAAAGGATAACAAGGAGAAAATTATGGAAATAGCAAAAATCGTTGCACAAAATTTATTAAAAATCAAGGCAGTTTTCCTTCGCCCAAACGAACCATTTACTTGGGCAAGTGGAATAAAGAGCCCAATTTATTGCGACAATAGACTTATTTTAACAGCACCAGAAGCACGTGACATTGTAGAAAATGCAATTGCTGAAACTGTTAAAAAAGAATACCCAGATGCAGAAGCATTATTTGGCACAAGCACAGCAGGTATTGCACACGCAGCAATCGCTGGTCATATTTTAGGAATGCCTATGGGTTATGTTAGGGGAAGCAATAAAGACCACGGCAGAAACAACAAGATAGAAGGCAAACTTGAAAAGGGCACAAAGGTTGTTGTTATTGAAGACCTTATTTCTACAGGTGGAAGTTGCATAGACGTTGTTGAAGCACTAAGAGAAGCAGGTGCAGAAGTTTTAGGTATCGTTAGCATCTATACATATGGTATGAAAAAGGGCTTAGAAAGATTAAGTGAAGCAAACGTTAAAAACGTATCACTCACAGATTTTGACACAGTTATCGAAGTTGCAGCAGAAACAGGTTACATTGCAAAAGAAGATGTTGCAAGGCTTAAAGCATTTAGAGATAATCCATCTGATGAAAGTTGGATAAAAGCATAAA
>JAZOMM010000196.1:0-2009 GCA_045653965.1 Christensenellaceae bacterium
CTGCCTCCCGTAGGAGTCTGGACCGTATCTCAGTTCCAATGTGGCCGATCACCCTCTCAGGTCGGCTAACCATCGTCGACTTGGTAGTCCGTTACACTACCAACTATCTAATGGTACGCGAGCCCATCTATATCCGATAAATCTTTGGCCCCTGTGGGATGCCCCACTGTGGTCTTATGCGGTATTAGCACACATTTCTATGTGTTATTCCCCAGATATAGGCAGGTTGCTCACGCGTTACTCACCCGTCCGCCGCTAAGTTAAAGGAGCAAGCCCCTTTAACTCCGCTCGACTTGCATGTATTAAGCACACCGCCAGCGTTCGTCCTGAGCCAGAATCAAACTCTTAAGTTTAATTATTTAAAGCCGAGTCCTTAGACTCAACTGCTCTAACGAATTTCGCTTTGTTTAGCGTTTGTTGTTGTTTGTCATTTAATGACTGTTTTTTAAGTACATAAATACTCAAAAGATTTTGACAGAAACTTTCAAAATAACTATTATTTCGTCTTATTTCCTTCTATTCAATTTTTAAGCTACCTCCGTCAACATCGGTTGACGCTTGCTGTCTTTTTTCGCGACAGCCTACATATAATATCATAAGCAAAGTTTTAAGTCAAGCATTTTTTCAATGTTTTTTAAATTTTTTTTAAGTTTTTTCAAACTTTTTTTTCGACTACAAAATATTGTGTTTTTCCGTTTGTCTGCCACGATATGTTGTAATTCCATTGACTTAAAATCATAAGATAAAATCTAACGATTTTGCCTATGAAGTTTTTCTCTCTTTTGGAGAGCATGACTGATTATATATTAAATCAAAACATTTGTCAAACGTTTTTACAAGGTTTTTTAAAAAAGTTTAAAAAAAGTTAAAGTTCGGCATTTTGTCTAATTTTAAGCACTTTTTTAGTGCATTTTGCCTTTTTACGCCCTTTTCTAAACATTATATATATAATATAAGGGCAAACATGGTTAATTTTTATCAAAAACACCATCTTGCCCTAAACTTAAACAAGAATCTTTATTTTAGAAAATGGCTTTTTCTATTACGCCACCACCGATACATTTATCGCCATCATAGAAAACTGCAAACTGACCTTCGGTGATTGCGCGCTGTCTTTCCTTAAACTCTACTTCGATAAAATCTTCTTTAATATGAACGGTACATTCTTGTTCTGGTTGGCGATATCTAAACTTGCCTGTGCAAGTGAAATCTTTTTCTTTTGGCTCAGATGGAATCCAGTTGCAAGATTTCATAATAAGCCCTTTAGAATAGAGTTTATCTTCTTCGCCGTGCGCCACATATAATATATTGTTTTTTAAATCCTTTTCGATAACAAACCAACGAGAACCGTCATCGCCCTTTTGTCCACCGATATTTAAGCCCCTGCGTTGACCTATGGTATAATACATGAGTCCCAAATGTTCGCCCAAAACCTTTCCATCATAAGTTTTAATCAAGCCTTTTTGGTTTGGAATATAAGTTTGCAAGAAGTTTCTAAAATTTCTTTCACCAATAAAGCAAATACCTGTTGAGTCTTTTTTTGTGGCAGTTGCCAAATTATATTTTTGAGCAATTTCACGAACTTCGCTCTTATCGAGTTTACCGAGTGGGAACAAAACCTTATCGAGTTGGTCTTGAGAAAGTTGGTTCAAAAAGTAAGTTTGGTCTTTAGATTGGTCTTTTGCCTTTAACAAATAATGGGTGTCGCCATCGTGCAAAATGTCACAATAATGCCCTGTTGCGATATAATCGGCACCGAGTTCTAACGCCTTTCTCTTAAAGTCCTTAAACTTAATTTCACGATTGCACAAAACATCTGGGTTAGGCGTTCTGCCAGCCTTATATTCTTCAAGAAAATAAGAAAACACTCTGTCCATATACTCTTTAGCAAAGTTGACAGAATAATAAGGGATACCTATTTTATTAGCCACCCTTCTAACATCGGCAAAATCTTCTTCGCTTGTGCAAGCGCCACACTCATCTTGCTCTTCCCAATTGTTCATAAAAAG
>JAZOMM010000197.1:0-3184 GCA_045653965.1 Christensenellaceae bacterium
GGAAGATAAATCAATATACAATTACAATAGTATATGGGAATGGATTAGAAAATAAAGTAATAACACAAGATTATGATAGCAAAATTAATGAGACATTGCCATGTGACTTGAAAAAAGATGATGATGTTTTGGTCGGATGGGACAACCTTCTTCCTTCAAAAATGCCAGCCCAAAATTTAATAATAACTGCAATATGGAATAATTCTATTTTCTATGTTTTGGGCGGTGAAATTATAGGTTTAATAGAGGAATGCAAAACTTTAACAAATATAGTTATCCCAGCAATTATTTTGGGTGAAAAAATTATAAGTATAGGGGCTGATGTTTTCTCTGCTTGCACATCACTTACAAGCATAATAATTCCAGCAAGCATAACAAGTATAGGTGAATATGCGTTCGCTTATTGTTCTTCACTCGAAAGCATAGAAATTCCAAAAAGTGTAACAAGTATAGGCACTTATGCTTTCTATGGTTGTAAAAATTTAACAATTTATTGCGAAGCTTTAGAAAAGCCAACTGGTTGGGCTAGTTCTTGGAACTCTTCTAACTGTCCAGTAGTTTGGGGATATGGTAGCGAGATAGAGGAAGAAGTTGGAACAGAAGGTCTTTTATATACATTAATCAATGGTGACACAGAATACAAAGTAACGGGTTATGAAGGCACAGAAACTGAAGTTGTTATCCCAAGCGCATATAATGGCTTGACAGTAACAAGTATAGGTGATTATGCGTTCTTTGAGTGCAACTCACTTGAAAGCGTTATATTTGGAGAAAACAGTCAGTTAACAAGTATAGGTTATCAAGCGTTCTGTGAGTGCTACTCACTCACAAGCATAGAAATACCAGAAAGCGTCACAAGTATAGGTGATTGGGCGTTCGAATATTGCGACTCACTTGAAAGCGTTACATTTGGAGAAAACAGTCAGTTAACAAGTATAGGTGATGAAGCGTTCGCTTATTGCTACTCACTTACAAGCATAGAAATTCCAGCAAGCGTAACAAGTATAGGTTCTGAGGCGTTCTATTGTTGCGACTCACTTGAAAGCGTTACATTTGGAGAAAACAGTCAGTTAACAAGTATAGGAGATGTTGCGTTCTGTGAGTGCTACTCACTCACAAGCATAGAAATTCCAGCAAGCGTAACAAGTATAGGTTATGGTGCGTTCGAAAGTTGCTATAATTTAACAATTTATTGCGAAGCAACTTCTATGCCAAGTGGCTGGTCTAGTTCTTGGAACTCTTCTAACTGCCCTATTGTTTGGGGATATGGTAGAGAACAATCTGATTTTAAAGAAAAAAACACGTTTGCATTCCCATTAGAGTGGTTTAATGCTTGGTTATAGAAATGATGAAATAAAGGCTAAAAATTAACAAAAACAAGAAAAAACGGATAGAAAATTCTATCCGTTTTTTTTGTTTGGTTACATTGTTATTTTAGTTCAATTATTGTTTTTGTGGTTTCATCGACTTTTATTTTGTCTGAAATGGCAATTCCAAAAATTGCCAAAATGTCGCTATTAGTGGCGAGTAGGGGGATACTATCCCTTTCTAAGAGTGGAATTTTTTTGTCGGTTAAATAATCGCTTAAACTTTTTGTTCCACCGCCAAACTTAGTGAACTTATCACTATCACGGCGAGTGCGAATAACTGCATCAGCAGGGATTTTATCCTTATCGGCAAAAAGTCCGTTTTTTATATCCAACACTTTATCTACCTTTGTTATAAATAGCGTTTTGTCATCAAAGGCAATTTCTCCCAATGAAAAAGGAATAACGATATCAGTCGTCTTTAGATTTTTATAAAAGGTGATTTTATCGTATTCTTTTATGGCAACGATATTGTTTTTAAGCGTAACCATTGTGCCGTTTAGAGAGTCTTTAAGCATAATAACGCTGTCAATATGCGTTTTTTCCCAATCTTTTGTAATGCCAAGGTGTTTTAATGAAAGAACTGTTGCTCTAGACAAAAGTGCGTTGTGAATAGGAAGTTTAACGCTAACTTTTGTTTCAAAAAATTCAAGTTTTTCTAAAGTTTGCTCTTGCATATACTCATCTTCAAGTCTTGCTATTTGGCTAAACCTATAAACGCTTGCTTCTGCTTCAGGAAAAACCTTTTCTATCTCGGGTAAAATGTTTAGCCTTATTGCATTTCTTGTATACTTATCATCAAAGTTTGTTTGGTCGGTGACATATGGTATGTTGTTTTTTGCTAGATATTCGGTTATATCTTGCTTAGAAACGCTTAAAAGTGGTCTAATAATCTTATTTTCAAAATTTTCATCAATTCCTGCAAGACCTTTCAAGCCACTGCCACGGAAAAGGTTAAATAGCACAGACTCAAAGTTGTCTTTTTGGTGGTGGGCAGTCGCAACTTTATCGCATTTGCCTTCTTCTATCGCTTGGTTAAAAATTTGATAGCGTAAAATTCGCCCAGCCTGTTCAACCGAAAGACCGTGCTTCAATGCATATGCCACGCAGTCCACTGAATAGGTAAGCAGTGGCACATCTTTTTCTTTGCAATAGTTTTTAACAAACTCTGTGTCGCTCTTAGACTGTTCGCCACGAATTCCGTGTTCAATATTTATTGCAATTACTTTAAATTGGTATTTTTTTGATTCGTTTAGCATATAATTAAATAGTGCCATAGAGTCGCCCCCACCAGAGAGAGCAACGGCAATAGTTTGATTATTGCTAACAAATTTACTTAAATTAATTTGCATAATTATATTATAACAATAAAAAAATAAAAATTCAAGCAATATTTAATTTTTATTTGCAAACGGTTGACAAAAGCAAATTTATAGTATATTATATTAAAGCAATTGAAACAAATCGCGGGATGGAGCAGCTTGGTAGCCCGTCGGGCTCATAACCCGAAGGTCGTGAGGTTCAAATCCCACTCCCGCAACCACTGAAAAAGTCAGTAAATCACTAACGATTTACTGACTTTTATTTTTTGTGTTTTTTGAAAAACAGGGTCGGAAAATTCAATTTTGCTACGAATTTGTGCAAAATGCAATAAAAAAATGCTTATAAAGCTCGTTAAATATCAATGAGTATTTATAAGCATTTTTCTGCTAAAACCAAGTTTTGTGCTTTTTCTCACTAAAAACATTTAAAGTGCTATAAATAAATGTAAAAATACTTATCGAGTCTTAAAAAATACCTCATTTTTAATGATTAGC
>JAZOMM010000198.1:0-3943 GCA_045653965.1 Christensenellaceae bacterium
AAACATGCTTGATGAAAACGGCGACCCACAAGACATCGAAAAATGCATGATGTGCGACTCTATCGCAACTGCTGCTGGTGCTATGGTTGGTGTTTCTACAGTTACAACTTTCGTTGAATCTGCATCAGGTGTTGCTGAAGGTGGTAAAACAGGTTTAACATCTCTTGTTATCGCAGCACTCTTTGCTGTATGCTTGTTCTTAACTCCACTTGCAAGCATTATCCCTGGCGTTGCAACTGCACCTGCTCTTATCTATGTAGGCGTATTGATGCTTAAGAACTTTAAGGCTGTTGATATGGACGACCTTTCAAGTGCTATCCCTGCTTTCTTAGCATTAACACTTATGCCACTTACATACTCAATTTCAAATGGTATTGCTATCGGTGCTATCTCTTATGTACTTATCCAACTCTTAACAGGTAAATACTCTAAGAAAGACATCGTTGTAACAGTTATCGCTGTTCTCTTTGTTTTGAGATACGTTTTCGTTCCAGCAATGTAATTAAAACTTAAAATTCATAAAGCCTTGCGAAATTTCGCAAGGCTTTATTTTTTTGTCTTTACTTTTTTTTTAACGTTCTATACGCCCTTTTTTCTGCCTAAGTCGGTGTTGTCTATCGTTCTATCCCTTAATGTCTTTTCAACGCTTGGTTTGTCTTCGTATCTATAATCTTCGCCATACTTTTTGATATATTTATCAATTACCATATGCGATGCATTTTTTGGTGATTTGCCATTTACCTGACGTTGATACTTAAAAAACTCATCGCTATCTTTTAAGTCATCTACCATAACCATATCTTCAAAGTATCCCGTGAGCCTTACGCTCTTTATAATATCTCTAATATATTCTTTATTCGATTTTAACTTAATGAGTGCTGGGAAGTCTGCACCACCAACGAATAACTGCTCCCAATCTCTGCCTTCATATTTTTTAAGCATATCAGATGCAATTTTAAGGTGGTTTAGTTCTTGCTCAAAGTGTTCTAACCATATCTTTTTGATTTGTGGGTGCGTTTCATCTTGATAGCAAGAATAATATAAATAGCACTCTGTATATTCGTGCATTACCCAACTTTCAAACATTGTGCTCGATGGGTCTATAAGCGAGCCATACCCCGTTACGTGTTGTTCTTCTATCATTGCAATTTCGCTGTATAATTTTCTTCCTAAGTCGCTGTGATAAAAAGAGCCAACGTTCATATAATAGTTCATTGTTTGTTGTGCGGCTGCCGTTATAATATTTGCGTGCAGTCTTGTAATTAAACTATCTTGCCAGCAGTTTATATATCTTCTGACATCATCGTTAGGGTGTCTATGCTCGGAAATAGTTGGTCTTGCTGGTGTTAGTTCAGTGTATTTTCCAACTAATCTTTCAGCATGGATACCTTCTTCCATATCAAGAAGATTTGCATATCTATAAAGGTGGTCAAAGTCTTCTAAAAGTGCAAAGTCAAGTTGCGCCTTTACAAATGGATTTGGTTCTTTTTGTGCAATATCAGCAGTCAGGTCAACGGCAAGTTGCTCATAGGCTATGGTCGTTTCTAAAATGCTTTCGTTAATAGGCTTTAGAGAAGATATTCTTTTTTGTTGAAATTGTTCTTCCCTTCTAACACCTGCAATAACTCTTCTTACATCATTGTTTAAACAGTGCCTGTTAAAGTGGTGCAAAAACCAGTTTGATTCAAACTCAGTGCCGTTCATTAGTATTACCCTTGTTTTTGTGTAAGGGTCGGTTTGGTTTTTGTCATAAGGTTTTGGTGCAAGACTGTTAAAACTTGGATAACTAATTTTGCTTGCTTTTGGTAATTCTTTAAATGGGTTCATATTCTTTTTCTCCTTTTTTATTCAAAGTATTTCCAAAATGAAAAATGTTATACACTAAAAAAGCCTTTCAGCACACATTTGCTAAAAAGCCTTTTATTTTATCTATTATATTTCTTTGTTAGTTTTCTTAAAAATAAAAACGACTTATTGCACACTTGCTTTTTAGAAAACCTAACCGACCAGTTGCTTTTACTTATAGTTCCCGGTTGATTTATTCTATAGTCGCTTCCCAAAAATAGTAAATCTTGCATAGGCACGATAAACATTTTTGCTTTTGATTTTGCTCCAAGCATTATTATTGCTTTTGCTAGCCCCACCATGTCATCTATTTGGCAGTTAATATCCATGGTTTTAAGACTGTTTTTTAGGCTTTTATAAAAAATTTCATACTCACTTTTATTTAGGCTATTTATTAGTCCCACCAAAGTATCGTTATCGTGCGTGCCTGTATAACAAACGCTATTTTCTTGTATATTTTCTGGTAAATATGGATTAACATTATCTCCATTAAACGCAAAAGATAAAACCTTCATGCCTAAATATCCTAAACTTTTGATTAACTCTTTAACGCCGTCATCAATAATACCTAAATCTTCTGCAATAATTTTACTTTTATCAACTTTTTTATGAACTGCACTAAATAGGTCATAAGATGGAACTTTTATCCACTCGCCATTTTTTGCATCTAAACTATTTGCATCTATTTCATAATATCTATCGAGTGCTCTAAAGTGGTCTATTCTAACTAAGTCATAAATTTTTAGTGCCTTTTTAATCCTGTCTGCCCACCAACTAAAATTATCCTTTTTATGCTCAATATAATCATAAACAGGGTTGCCCCAAAGTTGACCGTTTTCGCAAAAATAATCTGGTGGCACGCCTGCTTTCTTTTTTGGCAAAAGATTTTTATCTAACTTAAATAAGTTTTTATTTTTCCAAACGTCAACGCTATCAAGTGCCACATATATTGGAATATCTCCCAAAATTTCAACACCCTTTTTGTTGGCATATTTTTTTAGTTTAAGCCACTGCTGTTTTGCTATAAACTGCGTAAACTCATAAAATAAAACTCTATCTTTATTTGCTTTTTCAAACTCGTTTAGTGCATTATCATCTCTATTTTTTAATTTTTCTTCCCACTCATAAAAAGGTTTGTTATTAAATTTTTCCTTTATTGCCATAAACAAGGCATAGTCTTTTGTCTCTTTGCTTTTTAAATGCCTAGTAAAGTCTATAGAGTTTTTATCAAACCTTGAAAACGCCTTTTCTAGAAGTGTATATCTGTTTTTATAAAGTTCAATGTAATCTACTCTTTGACTATCATAATAAAAGCATCGAATTTCTTTTTTTGTTAATAAGCATTGTTTTTTTAGCATATCAAGGCTTATATAATAGGGACTAAAAGAAGTTGAACAAATAGAAGAATATGGCGAATTCCCATTTTCAGTTTGCACTAATGGTAGAATTTGCCATACTTTTTGCTTAGCCTTAACTAACAAATGTATAAACTTATAACTTTCTTTGCCAAAATCGCCTATACCATACTTGCTTGGCAAACTAAAGATGGGCATTAAAACGCCACTTTTTCTGCATAAAACTTTTCTTTTCATATATAAAAATAAGGGAACAAAATTATTTTGTCCCCTTGTTAGTTTTTTATAACTTATCGATTTTACTTTAATATATTATAGTGCAAAACCACCATCTACTGATACAACTTGACCTGTGATAAAATCAGCATCTTCGGTGCATAAGAAGTAAATTAAGTTTGCAACGTCTATTGCCTTTCCTATTCTTCCTAGTGGCGTTTGCTCTTTTAACTCGTTTATGTCTTCAGCAGATAAGTGCTTATTCATTGGCGTATCTATAACCCCTGGGCAAACGCAATTTACATTTATGCCACTATATCCAACTTCTTTTGCAAGCGCCTTTGTGTAGCCTATAAGTCCTGCTTTAGCACTTGAGTATGCAACTTCCATACTGCTTCCGTTTATGCCCCACATAGATGAAACGTTGACTATTTTGCCTTGCTTTTTATCTATCATACCTTTAAGCACTCTGTTTGTTATCATATATGCACTTTTAAGGTTTATAGAAAAGATTTTTTCCCACTCTT
>JAZOMM010000199.1:0-2870 GCA_045653965.1 Christensenellaceae bacterium
GATTGCCCTTAAAGAAAGGGGATATAAACTTGCAATTTTAACTAACAAACCACAAATGACAACCGATAAGGTTTATCAAAAATACCTTAGCGAGTATGGTTTTGATATGGTTGTTGGTCAAAGCAATAACGTAAAGTGCAAACCAGACAAAACTGCAACGCTAAATATCTTAAAGACGCTTGATGTTAAAAAAGAAAACGCATATTTTATTGGCGATGGTCAAACGGATATAGAAACGGCGTACAATGCAGACATAAAGCACATAGCAGTTTTATGGGGGTATAGGGACAAGGACCAACTTGAAAAGGTTGGTGCAAAAGTATTTGCTCAAACTCCACTAGACATTTTGCAAATAATTAAAGAATAATCGTTCAAAATTAACTCAAATAAAAGTGTAGTGGCTGAGACTTTTCATAAACTCGGCTACTACTTCTTACCTTTTTTCATAAAAATCTTTTCACAACCGAAAAACATACAATTTTATACAAAATTTATTCATTTTCTTAAAATAATAGTCTAATTTTATGCCATTTTATATGGTATAATTATTTTAGACTAAAAAATTTTCTTATTTAATTGCCATTTGGCAAAAATTCACATTTATTTAATTCAAAATTAAACAAAAATATTGCAAGGAGAAAAACATTGCAAAAAGTATATAACACAATCATTGTTGGTGGTGGGGCAGCAGGGCTTCTTTCAGCCACCGAACTTGTAAGTGGCGATAATGCGTTTAAAGGGGAAGATATACTCATTTTAGAACGCAACGATAGGGTTGGTAAAAAACTTATTGCCACTGGAAACGGACAAGGTAATCTCACTAACGACAATTTTGGCGAAAAATACTATTATGGTGATTCGGCTTTTATAAAGCAGTTTGTATCTAACGCAAAAAAGTTGGATATAAAAAAGTATTTTGCAAATCTTGGCATCTATATGTCAAGTGGAAAAGATGGCAAGGCTTATCCACTTTCAAAACAAGCAAGTGCAGTGCTCGATTGCATTAGGGCATACCTATCCCATAAAAACTGCAAAGAAATGACTGGGAAAAAGGTCACAAAGATAGAAAAAAAGAAGGGCGTTTTTGAAGTTTACGTGTCTAGCGAAAAGTTCTTAGCAAAAAGCGTTATTGTGTGTACGGGTGGCTCGGCTGGTAAGCAGTTTGGAACTGATGGCTCGGCTTATGCTTTAGTAGAAAAGTTTGGTCACAAAAAAACCGAACTTTATCCATCACTCGTTCAACTTAAAACGCCAACCGATAAAATAAAAGGGCTTAAGGGCATAAAAGAAACAGCAAGGGTAACGGCGTTTGTGGGTGCAAAGCCACTCATGAGTGTGGAAGGTGACTTATTGTTTACCGACTTTGGTGTGTCTGGTTCAACCATATTTAGTTTATCGGCAAGCGTTGCCGATAAAAAAGATGCATATTTAATAATAGAGTTCTTGCCAAATTTAACCTTTTCGGAAACTGAAAATATAATAAGTCAAAGGCAAAACCTTGACTATGTTAATAAAGAAGACCTTTTGGTAGGCGTTATAAACAAAAAGTTGGGGCAAGTAATTATAAAAAATGCTAAGTCGAAAAATCCAACCGACATTGCTTATACATTAAAGAATTTTAAGTTAGATATTACAGGCTCGCTTGGTTTTAATTATGCACAAGTGACAAGGGGTGGCATAAAAACAAGTCAAATAACACCAGCCTTTGAAAGTAAATTAGCCCAAAACTTATATATTACTGGCGAAGTGCTAGATGTAGATGGCGATTGTGGTGGATATAACCTAACATTTGCATTTGTAAGTGGGGTGCTTTCGGCAAGGGATATTAAAGAAAAGTTACAAGTAGGTGATTAAATGAATAAGTTTATTAAGTTCAACAAAGAAGATTTAGAAGGGTTACACCTTTCGATTTTAAGGGAAATCGGCAGACAAATCGGCGTTAGAGCGCCTGCTGGCAAAAATAAACAAGGTTTAATAAATAGTATTATTGGCATACAAGAAAAAAGGTTAGAGCCTGTTCCACCAACAAAAATAGGTGCTCCACCAAAAATGTCTATAGACGTTTCAAAATATTATTCTAAAGAAAGTTTTGAACAAACGTATATAGATGAAAAGCCTTATGTTAAGGGAATTCAATTTGCTGATAACAAAAAAGAAAACGAAAATTTCACTATTGAAGGCGTTTTAGAGCAACACATTTCTGGCTATGGCTTTTTAAGAACTAATAATTACGAAAACTCTAAAGACGATATATATGTTTCATCTCAAAACATAAAAAAATTCAACTTGCGCCGTGGCGACAAGGTTAAGGCAACTGCAAAAATCGTTAGAGAAGGCGACTCTGCAGCCTTGCAAGAAGTTTTATCAATAAACGACCTTGACCCAGCACTATTTTTGAAAAGAACAAGTTTTGATGAACTTTTGCCATACTATCCAACCGATAGAATAAAACTTGAAACCGATGGTCAAAACAATGACCTATCTATAAGGCTTATAGACCTATTCTGCCCACTCGGTATGGGGCAAAGGGGACTTATCGTTGCGCCACCAAAAACAGGCAAAACAACGCTATTAAAATATATCGCTCAGTCAATCGAAAAAAACTATCCTAATGTTAAACTCATTATGCTACTCATCGATGAACGCCCAGAAGAAGTTACAGACATTAAACGAAGCGTTAAGGGCGAAGTTGTGTTCTCAACCTTTGATGAAGGCCCAGAGCATCACATAAGGGCTGCAGAACTCGTTATAAATAGAGCAAAAAGACTTGTTGAAGTCGGTCAAAACGTTGTCATTTTAATGGACTCTATCACAAGGCTTGCAAGGGCATATAACAACACTATAGAAAGTTCGGGCAAAATTTTGTCTGG
>JAZOMM010000200.1:0-2376 GCA_045653965.1 Christensenellaceae bacterium
AACTTGCGCATCGCCATCGAGTTCGATAATAAATCCACCATAGTTGTAACCGAAGATTGTTTGCATATCAACATCAGCAAACTCAAAGCCGATAGAGTTACCAAACGCCATTTTCATAACGCCTTCTGCTATACCACCGAGTGTTGGTGTGTACATTGCAAGCACTTTGTTTTGAGCGTTTAACTTCTCAATAGTCTTAAAGTTTTCAAGTAAATCAGCAGTATCGATAAGTCCGTCGCTAGTCATTTTTGCTGGTAAGAATACTACCTTACTACCTGCTTTTTTGAATTCTGGTGAAACAACCTTATCTAAACTATCAGTTGTAACGGCAAATGAAACGAGCGTGGGTGGAACATCGATATTTTCAAATGAACCACTCATAGAATCCTTACCACCGATTGCAGAGAGTTTAAGTTCTCTTTGCGCTCTGTATGCACCGAGTAATGCACTCATTGGTTTGCCCCAACGAGTTGCATCCTTATTTGGTTTTTCAAAATATTCTTGGAAAGTTAAATAAGTATCTTCAAAAGTTGCACCTGTTGCAATGAGTTTACATACACTTTCAATTACTGCATAGTAACCACCGAATAGTGGACTCTTTTCGCTAATGAATGGGTTATAGCCCCAACTCATAAACGAACAAGTATCTGTATCAGCGTTTTCAACTGAAACCTTGTTAACCATTGCTTGAATAGGTGTTCTTTGATTTTTTCCACCGAAAGGCATAAGCACAGTGCCTGCGCCGATTGTAGAGTCAAAACGCTCTGATAAGCCACGCTTAGAGCAGATGTTAAGGTCATCGGCAAGTGCTTTTAAGCCTGATGTAAAGCATTCTGGAATTTGCTTTTTATCAAGTTGTTGTTTAACTACTTTAACGCTTGTTTTCTTTTCAGCGCCGTTAGAGTTCAAGAAATCTCTTGAAATGTCAACGATAGTGTTTCCCTTCCAAGTCATCTTAAGTCTTGCATTGTCTGTAACCGTTGCAACAACAGTTGCTTCTAAGTTTTCACTGCTTGCAAGAGCAATAAATTCATCTACGAACTCATTTTCAACAACAACGGCCATTCTTTCTTGAGATTCGCTTATTGCAAGTTCTGTGCCGTCAAGTCCATCATATTTTTTAGGAACTTTGTCAAGGTCGATAAGAAGTCCGTCTGCAAGTTCGCCGATAGCAACAGACACGCCACCTGCACCGAAGTCATTACAACGCTTGATAAGTCTTGATGCTCTTTCGTTTCTAAATAATCTTTGTAATTTTCTTTCTTCTGGTGCGTTACCCTTTTGAACTTCTGCACCACAAGTTGTAAGTGAAGATAGGTTATGTGATTTAGATGAACCTGTTGCACCACCACAACCATCACGACCTGTTCTACCACCGAGAAGGATAACCTTATCTCCGTTTTGTGGAACTTCACGCCTTACGTTCTTTTCAGGCGCTGCTGCACCAACTGCACCGTTTTCCATTCGCTTTGCAACGTAGCCATCGTGATAAATTTCATCTACCATACCCGTTGCAAGACCGATTTGGTTACCATAAGAAGAATAACCACTTGCAGCAGTTGTAACTATTTTTCTTTGTGGGAGTTTTCCTTTAATTGTTTGGTCAAGTGGCTTTAATGGGTCACCTGCACCTGTCACACGCATTGCAGCATAAACGTAACTTCTGCCAGAGAGTGGGTCACGAATAGCACCACCGATACAAGTTGCTGCACCACCGAAAGGTTCAATTTCGGTTGGATGGTTGTGTGTTTCGTTTTTAAAGAGTAATAGCCAATCTTGTTTTTCCCCCCCAACGTTTACCTTGATTTTAACTGTGCAAGCATTGATTTCTTCAGAGTCATCAATCTTAGGTAAATCGCCAGACTTTTTGTGATACCTTGTTGCAATTGTTGCAAGGTCCATAAGGTTAATTGGCTTTGTTCTATTGAGTTCTTTTCTAGCACTAACATATTCGTCATAAATTTTTTGTGCTAAGTCATCTTCAAATGTGGCATTTTCAATAGTAGTTAAAAATGTTGTATGACGGCAGTGGTCTGACCAATATGTGTCAATCATTTTTATTTCTGTAATTGTTGGGTCTCTATCTTCCTTCTTAAAGTATGCTTGCAAGAACTTTAAGTCATCTAAGTCCATAGCAAGTGCCTTTTCTTTTAAGAAATCGCCAAGTCCCTTTTCATCAAGAGCGTTAAAGCCGTTTAAAGTTTCAACACTTTCAGGAAGGTCGTAAGTAGTAGCAAGAGTATCCTTTTCAGCAAGGTCAGCTTCTCTACATTCAACAGGGTTGATAACGTATTTTTTATTCGCATCAATTTGTTCACTAGAGAGTTTGCCGTTAATAGCATAAACCTTTGCAGTTTTAACTACTGGGCGATTGCC
>JAZOMM010000201.1:0-12161 GCA_045653965.1 Christensenellaceae bacterium
AGTTGCCACCAAGAGCAGCACCATTTCCGTTGTCTGTACCAACAGCTGTAACCCATTTAGCAAGAGCGCCACCAGCATATTTATTTGTATGGTCTGTTGCTCTAGGGCTAACTGGTAAAAGTTCTACTTCAGGTTCTGCAGCAAAATCAACGTTGTCCATTAACACACCATTATTAGTATCAATAAAGGCAGTTTTTGAAATTTGTAAATATACTTGGTCACCTTTTGCTTTTACTGTCATACCTGTTGCAGAAACGTCATCATTCATAGCGAACCATGCAAATGATGATGTTACGAGCATAACGAATGAAAGTGTGAGCATTACGATTGCTGAAATAAGTTTTTTTGAAATTTTCATTGTTTCATTTCTCCTTTTTTAATATCTATTTTTTTATCCTTTTGAGATTTGGATTTCTTAATTTAGTGAACTATGGAAAAATCCATTTCCAAGCTCATTTTACCACCCTTTATCCAGTCTAAGCAGTCTGGGTCTGGGCCATCAAGCCATACGACTATTGTATATCTTGTAACAGCACCTGCTTCAAAGTCATCTATACGGTCACGTGCTGCAATATCTGTTGAGTAAAATTCCACCGTGCCCGGCTCTGGGCCACTACCGTCAGATGCCGTTTTTGCGTATGTTGTTGCAACGCCGTTTACATAAAGCCTAACCCTTATGGCTTCATCAATGCCGTTAGATATGTTGCGCATTTTTATTTGCCACTCATAACTAATAGAAGAACTATCGCTTGCATTGAATAGATAAAAGGTATATGCCAAGTGGTTTTTGCCACAATTGTTGCCATCTATCATATCTAAGTTATTTGGCAAGTCTTCTTCAGCGATATTGGTTATAGATTGGTCTATACGCATATTCAAAACCGAAGTTGGTTTTTTTAGGTCTCTATTTTCACATAAAGAAAGTCCGTATTGCACCATCTCGTGTTTATTAACACTTACGGTAAAACTTCCCCTTTCTTTATAAAGAGTTGCAAATAGATAAATGATAACCAAAAGCACGCTTACTGCAACAGCAGTTATTTTTAAGATTTTAGAGCGAGTGTTATACTTAGTTATTTCTTCAGCCGTAACACGCGCTTTTCTTTTTCTTCCACTTTCAGTTTGTTTCATCTTCTATACCACCGACACGCCACTCTTTGTCCACAAGCTTGGCATCGGTTGTTTTAGTGTATCCATCAGCGCCCACTTTTTCTAAAAGCGAAATATACTCATCTTCCACGCAAGAACCATAAATCTTGCAAGGACGGGATTCTATAATGCCCATAACGCCACTTATTTGACTTTGTTTTTCTTCATTGTCAAGCAAGCGAGTAAAATAACCATCTAAGAATATGTAGTCATACTCAATGCCGTTTAGCCTTAATAATGGGCAAAATTCTTGAGCAACTTCTGAGAGCGCTATCTTTACGCCAAGTTGTTTTATTTTTTCAAGTTCTATTTTATATTTATCAATGTTTTCAAACAATATATCTGCCGAAAGTTCAATGCAAATCTTTTGTGGGTCAACTTCAGGGAATAGCATAAAGTTATTTTCAAGTATTTTAACTAACTCGCCGTCAAGAAGAGCCCTTGCATATACAGAAATTGTAAAAAAGTTTGCTGACTTAAATTCTTTAACTAAATCTTCATAAAAGAAAAATAGTTTTTCGATATTTCTTTCGGTAAGCCTTGTGCCTTGGTTTGTCCTACGGGCGATATACCTATACTCGTTTGCAGTTAAAGTGCCAAGCGTTAAACTTTTAACAACTAAAGATGTTCTAATTCCTTCAACATCTAATGAAAAATTTACAACCCTTTGTAAATCAAGTATTATCGGCTTAACACCACTATCAATAACTTGTTCAACTGCCTTTTTAATTATCATATCTACCCTTTATAAACAACAAAAGCCAACGCATTGCAAACTTGTGTTGCAACTGGCTGGCTTAAATTTTGAGGCCCCTTTAGTTTTGCGTCATACCTTTTCAGATATTTTGCCAAAATTAAAATAAAATTATAGCCTAATTATACCACTTCACAGCCACCTTGTCAACATTTTTTTTAACTTTTTTTATGACTTTGTAACTATCTTGTTTTTACCACTTTTCTTTGCGATATAAAGTCTATCGTCTGCAATTTCTTTCAAGTATCTATAGTCATATCCCGTTTGTTCGGTAAATGCAACACCTATACTTGCTGAAATCTTTACATTTAGGTCAAAGTTTTCACACACTTCTTCTATTCTATACGCTATCCTTTCTAAAACACTAATAGCATATTTTTCTTCTTTGATATCGTGCAACAATATAACGAACTCATCGCCACCATATCTACCGACAACATCTTTACCACGTGTTTCTTCTTTTAGAACTCTTCCCACTTCGTAAAGTATTTTATCGCCCATACTGTGTCCATACTTGTCGTTAACCATCTTAAAGTTATCAATGTCCATAAATACCAACGAACTTGGAATGCTCTTATCCTTTAGTATTTCAGAACACTTATTCATCAAGCCTTGTTGGTTATGCAATCCTGTCAAGTGGTCGGTATATGCCATTTCAAGCGCATACTTTAGGTCGTTTCTCATCTTTACTTCTTGACCGATATCTTTTGTACCGATAATTACATAATATCCAGTATCGTTATTCGTATCTTTTTTTATCTTTTCTTCATAATAAGTTGTTGTGCCATCTGGACCCTTGTATTCGTATTCAAACCTAATAACGCCATGCTTTTCAAGTTTCTTTTTAAGCACTTCTGCAGAAAGCAAATACTTAAACTCTGCTCTATTTTTGTCACAAACAAACTTATCGGCATAGATACCAACCGTTTGTGAAAAACTTTTTGAGCCTTCTTGCCAATCGCCAATCGTTTCGTCTTCTCTATAAAACTCTACTGTGTCATTATCCAAGTTAGCATGCGCTATAGTTTTAAATTCATCGCACATTGAACGAACAACCGACTCTTTATTTCTACGATACATTTCTTCTTTATTTTCTTTGGTTATATCATAAATAACGCATAGTGCAGTTATGTCATCAAGCCACTCGTCTTTGCTTAGGTATATAATCTTGTGATAATCGTGGCAATCGCCATATCTATCGGTAGCACTATATTTAAGTTCGAGTTTTTTTGCACCGTTATTGTATTGCTCTATCAAATAGTCACTGTTGCAAATGCTTAAAAACCCTTCTTTGTTTTTCACAATATACATATTAGCCCACCAACTTTCGTATTCGGTGTAGTATAAGTCACCACTTTCGTTAGAAATACTTGAAAAATCTATTTCATCAATACTTTCTGTACCCCTTAAGTCTATAAGCCTACCTTCAACTCTGTTTTGAGTTAGGTCGATTTCCATATATGCAACTGCGTTATTAATCATTACGTCGATATACTTGCTTTGAACATAATAACGAGCAGGCGCACGAAGTCCAACCTTCTTGTCATCTGAGCCAACCCTTTCTGCAACGGAAACCATTCTAAACATTGCCTTAACGGTGAGTTTTTCATTTTCGCCATAAGCACGAACGCCACTAAAACTTAAAAGTATTTCGCCAAGTGTTGGGTGTATCCAAGGAAATATTATTTGAATTACATCGGTTGCAGTTCCAAGTTTATCTAGATTTTCCTTAACAAGACCTACATAACCTTCTTTAATTCTGTTAAACCAAAACTTATTGCACTCAATAGGTGTAAGGTTTTCAGGCATGCCTAAAATTTGCTCTGCCATCTTATCTGGGTGCATATCAAATGTTTGAGTTGCAAAATCGCAATCTAACACACACAAGCCTACGCCGATTTTTGATAATATTCTTGCAGGGTCAAACTTAGAAATTTGTTCTTTGTCTTTTTTGCGCATGTCGTGGGCAAAGTGTTTTCTTTTTTTGTATTCAGCAGTATCTTTATTTATATATCTTTCTTCAAACTCTTCAGCCGTGCAAGGTTTGTCAAACACATAGCCTTGATATGAGTCTGGACTAATGCTAGACAATGTTAAAACGTCTTCTTCGGTTTCAACACCTTCACAGCATACCTTTATTCCGTTGTTTCTTGCAAAATTTACAAGGTTGTTTACAAGCAAATAACTATAAGAATCTTTCTTTATGCCCGTGATAAATTTTCTGTCTATCTTGATTTCATCTGCTCTAATTTCCTTAAGTAGAGCAAGGTTAGAATATCCCGTACCAAAATCGTCAACTGATATTTCTATGCCGGCTTCTTTACAAGTCCTTGTAAGCACGGGAACATTTTCCACTTCATCAGCACGGACTGTTTCAACAATTTCAACACCCACTGACCTTGGTGGAAGTCTTGATTCTTTTACTATTTTAATAATATCATCTAGGCACTCATCTAACTGCACGAAAGAAAAGTTTACACTCGCCTTAAGCCCAGGTAAGTGTTTGCGCCATTTTTTTACCTGATATATCGCTTCTCTAAAAATCCAAACGCTTGCCTTGTCCATTAAACCATATTCTTCCATAAGTGGTAAAAATTGGTCTGGGAAATATTGCTTGCCACTTTTAGATTGAAATCTCATCAAGGCTTCTACGCCCACTACCCTAAACGTGCCGTTTTCTACTTGTGGTTGATACCTAATAGAAAAGCCTTCAAAGTTATTCTCAACACTTTCTTCAAGTTCTATTGCAAGGTCTTTTCTGTTTACATCTTCATCGACATTGTTCACCGTTGAAAAGGTAAGTTTTGAACGAGCGTGCTTCTTTGCTTCGCCAACTTCTTTTGTCCACATAGAATACATGCTTTTTTCATCAGCAAACATCTTGTTGCATCTTATTGCAAGCCCTGTTATCGTTACATAACCATGAACCTTTTCACAGATAGAATCGTAAAGTTTTTTAACACTACCTTCAGTGCCACCTTCAACACATATTGCAAAAATATCTTCTTCTATGTGATAAATATGTCTTTTGGCATTGCCATACTCTTCTATAGCCCTGCCACAACGCTCTATTATTTTTTCCACATACTCTTTGCCGTGCTCTGAATATGCTTTAGCAATTCTATCAAGTGCCAAAAATAGTAACACACCACTTTTGCCCATCTTTTTTCTTTGAGCGATATCTTCAAGCATCTTGTTTTTGTTAAATAAACCTGTTAGTTTGTTTATTTTATTTTCCAAAACCGACCTTGAAACTCTGCCAAGAAGCATTAGTGGCTGACCATTATCATCTTCTATAACATTACCACGGCAGTTTACCCAAACACCCTTTCCTTCTTTGTTTGTCCAGCGATATGTCAAGTCGTGTCCTTTCTTTTCACCACTCTTAACTAATTTAAGGTCATTAGCAACATCTATCCTATCATCTTTATAGATTAATGCCATTAGTTCTTGGTCTGTGTTAGGCGTTAATCCTGTGCCTTTTAAGTTGAATTCATCACTAATTCTTCCAAAAAACCAGTTTAATCCATTTTTAATGTCCCACACATACAAATAATCTTCTGTGCTATGGCTTAATGCATCAAATGATTCTAGATATTTTTGAATTTTTTGATTATCACTCATTTCTTTCCTCTCTTTTTGTGCCTACTTTCTTCTAATCTTACTTTTATATAAATTTTAGCCTTTGTTTATTCGATATTTAACGACATAAGTTCTTGCAAACTTGTAACACCTTGCAACACTAAATTTTTGCAAGAATCATATAGTGGCGTCATGCCGTTTTCTATTGCAAGTTTTCTTAAAACTTCTAAGTTCTTTTCTTTTAATACAACCACTTTCATGGCTTCATTCATATACATAACTTCGTGTATAGCCGTTCTGCCCTTATACCCCGTATGGTTACAGAATTGACAGCCATCTGGGTTAGGTCTTGAAATGGTTTGAGGCTCATCAATGCCAAGAATTTCCATTTCACGCTTGTTTGTTCTACCACGCTTTTTACAAGCAGGGCAAAGTTTTTTTACAAGCCTTTGGGCAATAACGCCAACAAGCGCATCGGCAACCAAATAATCTTCAACGCCCATGTCTTCAAGTCTTAAAATAGCACCTGGGGCATCGTTGGTGTGAAGGGTTGAAAAAACTATGTGCCCTGTGATTGCTGAACGAACGGCAATCTCTGCCGTTTCTTCATCACGAATTTCACCTATCATGATAACGTCTGGGTCTTGACGCAAAATTGAACGGAGTGCAACGGCAAATGTTAGGTTTGCCTTAGAATTAACTTGAGTTTGGTTTACACCGTGCATGGTGTATTCAACAGGGTCTTCAACGGTAACGATATTAACGAGTGGGTTGTTAACTTCTTTTAAGAACGAATAAAGCGTGGTTGACTTACCACACCCTGTAGGTCCTGTCAAAAGGATAATACCGTGTGGGCGATTTAACATTTTATCAACAACTTGGTTTTCGCTTTCTGTAAAGCCTAAGTCTTGCCTTGTAAAGTGGAAGGTTGTTTTATCAAGAATACGAATAACGAACTTTTCACCAAAAACTGTAGGCAATGTAGATACACGGAAGTCGTATTCTTTGCCACCTATAACCATGTTAATACGGCCATCTTGTGGGATACGGCGTTCTGCAATGTTAAGCCCAGACATAATCTTAAGTCTTGCACAAATAGCCGAATATGCTTCGATAGGGAACTCTGCCCTGTCTTGCAAGTCGCCGTCAATTCTATAACGCACCTTAACCACCTTTTCAAAAGGCTCTATGTGAATATCGCTGGCTCTATAAGGTATGGCTTCTTTGATAACCGAGTCAACAAGTCTAACTGCAGGGTTATTGATAACTTCATCTTCTTTAGAAACAGAAGATTCGCCTGAGTTTTGAACTTCTTTAAGTTGCCCTTCAATCTTGCCAGAGTTTAAGTCGTTTAAAGCAAGAGAAGTGGAAATTACTGCCGAAACAGAGTCAACATATCTATCTATTTGAGTTGGTGGAACAAGCACGTAATCGTATTTACAAGCAAACTGGGTTGAAAGTGCAGAAATCGAGTTAACGTTAAGTGGTTTTCCCGTTGCAACGAGTAGCACCCCGTTCTTATCAAAACAAACGGGGATAATTTTGTGTTTTTTCATAAAGGAGAAAGAGAACAAATCGAAAAGCGACCTATCGATATCAAGCATGTCTATTTCTACATAAGGCATGTCATAATATTCACCGATAGCGCTAAGTTCGGTTGCTTCGGTAATGTATTCTTTTGCAAGCAAATAATCTCTAACCGAAACGTTAAGCCTTTCGCACTCGGCTAAAATTTGGTCTTTGTCCTTTTTGTTTACAAGTTTTTTGTAAATGTAATAATTTAATAGTTCGTGGTTAATATTCATGTTCTACCCTTATTAAACTCCAAGCCTATTCATAATATTTAGCATAGGCGAATAAACGGCAACGAAAAGCGTGCCTACGATAGCGCCCATTATAAGAAGCATGGTTGGTTGTATTTTAGAAACGAGAGCATTAAGTTTAGTTTCAACTTGTCCGTCAAAGAAAGTGCAAGAACGGGTTAAAACTTCATCGAGCGATGCAGTTTTTTCACCGATTTCTATCATTTGAATCATCATTGGTGGGAAAAGTTTATACGAGTCGAAAGCAACCGTTAAACTCATGCCGTGTCTAATATTTTCTGCCGCTTCATGAAAGCGTTTTTTAACATATCTATTGCCAAGAACGATTTCAACCGTGTCCATGGCATCGTTTATATCCATACCACTTGAAAGCAAAAGCCCAAAGCCCCTTGCAAACCTTGCAGTAACAATATTTTTGTTAACAGTTTTTATAAGTGGGAGTTTAACCTTTAGATAATCTAAAGCATACTTACCCTTTTCAGTTCTTAAAATCAAGAATAGGATAATGCCAAACAGCATAACTGCTAAAAGCAACATTTGTCCATATTCGTTAAAGAAGTCTGAAATATCATAAATGGCTTTAGTTAAGCCTTCAGGCTCTACATTGAGCGAAGCGAGAGATTCTCTAAAGGTAGGAACTACCATTGCGAACATTAACACTAGGATACCCACGGTTAAGCCTAAAAGCATAAGTGGATAAGCGAGCGCCCCCTTAATCTTCTTTTTTAGGGCAGAGTCTTTTTCATAATAATCTGCAAGCGAAGTGAAAACCATATCGAGTTTACCACTCATTTCCCCAACATACACCATGCTTCTAAAGAAATCTGGGAATACCTTAGCGTGCTTGTTTAATGCTTCGGAAAGTAGCATTCCCCCCTTGACATCATCATAGATAACTTGAAGAATTTTTTTAAAGTATGGCGTAAAGTTTTGGTTTTTAAGTAGGTCCAAGCAGTCTAGAATAGGAATATGTGTGTTTTGCATGATAGAAAATTGACGGCAAAAAGTTGTGAGTTCGGAAAGTTTAACCTTTCCCGTACCCATAGTGAAAAATGCTGACGGCGTTTTATCAGAATAAGGCGAACAAGAAATAACATACAAACTCTGTTTAGCGAGTTCGGATGCTAAGTCCTTTTCATCTTTGGCGATAAAAGTGCCCTTAATTTTCTGTTTTTGCAAATTTACAGCAACATACTTAAATTTTTGCATTTATTAAGGAATCTCCTTATAGTAATTTATAAAGTGAGTAAAGAAACATACCAAGTAAGAATTTCAGCACCAAATAAAACTGCAACGAGTGTGCCAAAGGTTATAAATGGCGCAAAAGGAAATTCAGTTTGCGAGTCTGTCTTTTTTATGTATTTAATAGGTAACAAAATAAAGCAAGCGAGTAGCGATGCTATAAGCATAGCAAGGATTAACCTTTGCCAGCCCAAAAACAAGCCTGTTACAAAAACGAGTTTAACATCGCCAAAGCCTAAGCCTTCTCTTTTATAAACGGCAATGGCTAAGTAGTAAATGAGCAAGAACACAAGCCCACCAGCAAACCCACCGATTAAATGGTCTTGCCACTTAGAATATCCGTTATAGAACATTGCTACAAAAGATAGTGCTAAAATTATTAACTGAAACCTATCTGGGATATAGGTATGCTCAAGGTCGATAAAGAAAACGCAAATCAAGACAGACGCAAGAAGCATAACGGTTATTGCGTACACTATGCTCTTTTCCCAAAATAGCATAACTGCAAGCGCATAGATAAGCCCTGTGAAAAGTTCAACCAAAACATATCTTGGCGAAATTCTGGTTTTGCATTTGCGACATCTTCCCAAAAGCATTATGTATGAAAGCACAGGGATATTGTCATACCACTTGAGCATATAATTACATTTTGTGCAGTGAGAATTAGGTTTAGAAAGGCTCATTCCGAGTGGCAACCTGTAAATCACCACATTTAAGAAACTGCCTATGCATAGCCCTAAAATTACTGCTAGTATATAAACTTGTATCATAAAACCCTAAAAATTATTTTTTGTATTAAATTTCTTAATTAAAAGTCCACCATAAAGGCTTAAATTAGCCTTATTAACTTGATTTTGCTTATTGATTGTAAGTGGTTGAAACACAACTCCATTTTGCTCTTGCTCATCATTTACAGCCTTTAGTATGTGACTAAAATTATCTGGCATATTAACATACGCTGTGTCTATAGAACCCAAAGCCAAAACATCGGCGTTGTTTCTAAGAAGTTCTAAGGTCCACTTAACAAAAACCCTAAAGTTTTCAATTTCAAACCCTTCTTTAGTTTCAGGCGTAGGTCTGAGCATAAATTTAGGTAGTTTTCTATTTAAACGTTTGTAAAGCGCCCCCACCCTTTGATTATCTTCTTCAAGGTCATCATCATCTAAATCAACGCTATCTATATTTGTATCTTCTTGTTCATCTTCATCGATATCTAAAGAAGTAATGTGCTTGCTTTTAGCCCTTTCGTTTGCGTTTAATACCAAAAGGTCGCCTGCCGTATGGTCAAAGAGTGCAATTTCATCTTTAACGATATCATCTTTGATAATAGAATAACCAAAAGGTAAAGAGTAATATCCCATAACCTTGCCACGAACAACAAAGGCAAAGAAAGAATATTCTTCTTTAATGTCAAGGAGCAAATAACTTGCCGTTTTAAGTTTTGAGTTAAGTGCCATTGCGCCATTAACCATAGCACTAGCATTAAATGTAATACCACTAAGACTTGCACCTGCACGCTCTATAGCATCGATAACTTTAGCAATAATTTCCTTTCTAACGCCTAAAATGGCATAGGTTGCAGTCTTTTTATCACGAGTTAAAGGCGAAGTGACAAACTTAATTTCTTTGCTATTTTTATAAAGTGCATCGATTGCAAGGTTAAGAGAGTTTGCCATAGCCTTTTTTTGAATAATAGGAATTTTAATAGTATCCATCAAAAAAAGTGAGTCGGGCAAAATTAAAGCCACCCTGCCAGAACGCTGTGCATTTTTAAACCTTAGTGCAACAGAATTCTTAAGCATTTCATAAAAATCTTGTTCAAAAGACTTAGCCTTATATGTTTCTTGCTCTATAAGGATATTAGACTTGTTTTTCTTGTCTATAGAATAAAAGGTTATAGACTTAAAATCAGCGTTTATGGATATTACGCAATCTATTGTTGAAAAAGGTAAATTTAACTTAAACACGATTTTCTCCTTTAACTATATTTCCACTCGGTTATTTTATAACCATTAAGATAATTTTCTAATTTTACCGATAGTTTAACTATACCTGAACTATCTTTAAGCACCAACTGTGTGCCATTTATATCAGCAGTATAGCCACCAACGTTTTGCTTCCACTCATCAAGATTTTTTTCTTCCTTTACGGCAAGAACAAAACTCTCGCCTATTTGGTCAAGACAAACTCTTTCATTAACAGATTTTGCCATATCTACCGAATTGTTTTTATTTATAATTGTAACCGAAACCAAAAGCGCACTTAAACCAACAACTATCACCATAACGTAAATAGCAAGTTCAATTGCAATTCCTTTTTTTAGGTTTTTTATTTTGTTCCTTTTCATTATTAACCCTTTTTATAAGACACGATTGAAAGTTCTTGCCCCTTAGTATCTAAAGCCTTGATTACTATTTGCTTAGCAGTAAAGTCTGCCATAATATCTAAAGAAAAACTTTCTTTGTTTAGAGTTATCGTGCTATCTTGCATGCTAAAATCATCATCGGCAAGGTATAGCGTAGAATACAACTCGTTAATATCATCTGCAAACCTAAAGCACTCTATAGTGGTCTCAGTTGCGAGAGCAATTTGAGTATCTCTTAAACTAACTTGGTCGTTTTTAGCAGAAGTTAAAATAATTGTGGTGGCAGATGCCGAAATTAAAGTTATTATAAATATAGAAACAACAACTTCAATTAGCGATATGCCCCTTTTTAGTTTTTTTGCAATACTTTTCATACTTTGCCCCCTTACACTATATCCCCAACAAAAGGATTAATGGCAAAGGCGAAATATTCAACACCCTTATCGGATTGATAAAATGCTTTGCAAATATAAATTGTTTCACTGCCACTAGAATTAGTTTGTTTGTTAAACCTAATTTCTGTTACGAGATTAAGTTTAACCGATAATGCTTGACCACTTGGCATAGTGGCAGAAAGACTTTTATCATTTAGCGTTATAGAATATTCGTTTTGGTCTATGCTTGCCGATAAAACTCCGTCTTGGCAAGAAAAATTGGCATCTAAAGTAGTTAAATTTTCCACCCAAATTTTTGTGATAGTTTTTGTGGAAACTATATCTTGCATAAGGTCGTTTGCTTTGACTGTGGTTTTTGTGCGTTCACTTAAAAATATCGAAAAGGAAACAACCATTGTCGATATTATAGAAAGCACGGCAAGGACAACCGAAAGTTCAACTAAGGTTGCGCCTTTTTTAAGATTGCCTTTGTTTGCCAAAGCCCACTACCCCCTTTTAATAACTATACATAATTATTATACAACAAATAATAAATATTTTAAAGTAGTTTTAAATAAAATAATAACAAAAAAACAAAAAAAACACCTTAGTAAATATTTACTAAGGTGTTTAATTCACTAATTATTTAATTTTTGTAAAATATTAGCCTTTTGTTGCGCCTGTAATAACACCACCAGCAACTGTGAATGAATAGTTTGCATATTCACCAGCAGTGCAATCTACTTCTTCTAATTTGCCATTTGCATCAAATGTAAAGATATACTTGTTGTCTGCTGAGTAAATTTGAATACCAGCCTTTCCTACATATCCAGTTTCTGCATTGTCTTTGTCATCATCATCAGCCTCGTTGA
>JAZOMM010000202.1:0-5163 GCA_045653965.1 Christensenellaceae bacterium
TATATATAAACTCTCAGGAAAAAAACCATACTATAGTTCTTAAGAACAAAAACATCTTTACAATATTATAATATCCTTAAATATTAGCAAAAACTAAAAAAAATAAAAGAAACGCATTAAATAATAACCCACTAAAATAAAAAATACACCTACTGCACAACAGATTATAACACATCATATCGACAATTACCCTATAATATATAATACATTGTTTAAGCACATATAAAAATAAGCAACTCAACCACCCATTTTCAAGCAAAACAAAACCAACAAACAGAGCGACAAAAAACACTTTAAGAACAATAAAAACACTCTCTGAAGAACCAAATTTCCTAAAATTTCAGCAAATAAAAATTGTCATTTTAACGCTCTGAGCGAGAATAGGGTAAATTTTTTGGTGGGGAAATTTTTTCTTATTCTCTCTCACAGGAGACATATTTTTGATAGTTTTGACACTTTCTATACCAAACTTGTTTCACATGAAACAATGCCATTTTAAATGTTTCACATGAAACATTTTATAAAATAAAAAAATAGGAGTGTTTCACATGAAACTTTTTTATTGATAAGTTGATGAAAAAAATTAGTTTTTTACTCGATTTTATGGCATAATTGAGTAAAAAACTGCAGTTTTAATGCTTTTATAGCCTAAAAAATGCACAAATAATGAATTAGAATTAAAACATAACGATGTTTTTAGACTTTTTCTAAATTTTTATTATTATATTAGGTGTTTTTTTCGATATTTTTTGCGATTTATTAAATATTTATTACACTTGATAGGTTAGCTATATGAACTTTTTGCATTTTTCTTGTTTTTCGCACAAAGATGTTGCTATTATATAGGTGCAAAACTATTATAAAACAAAAAAAACAACTACGTTTCCTTTGCGTAGTTGTTTTTTATGAATGGTTTTCGATTTTTTTAGTTATTGGATAGCCTTAAAAGGCTTTTTACATATACTTTATTAATAATAAATTCTTAAATTTTAATAATTTCAACAATTGTACCCACGATATGTGCGTTTACAATTTTGTTTGTGAAAAAACCTAAAAGGTTGATATCTTGTATTACGCCGATAACTTTTGATGCCTGAATGCTTGCATATAAGTTCTGGGCAAAAGAAAACGGTAAAACGCCAACAATGGAAGTTGCAACTTCTATTACAATAACTATATATAACACGCTTAGCGCTAAGCCTAAAACTCTATCCAAAGTGGCAACGCTTTTGTTTTTATAGGCTTTTTTTACTATTTTGCCAATAAACTTGAATAAAATTTTTAGCAAAATAAACAAAACTACCACAGATATAATTAAAACAATGTAATAGGCTATAGTAGGGCATAAAACGTCGCTTACGGTGGCTTCGCTGTTAAAATTTCCTTTGTTTTTAACCGACAAGATGATTTTAACAAAAATTCCACTAATTCCAGCAACGCCTAACGACTGTGTGCTCACATCGGCAAGTTTAGTTTGCATCAGTTCCTTTCCAAACAAATTACTAAGTGGGCTAGATATGTTTTTTGCCATGTTAGACACTATATTTAGAGTTTCTTGCAGATATTTGGTTATAGTCGAAGACAATATTATGGCAAGAACAAGTGCTATTATCGTACCAAAAAATTTAAATAGCGTTTTAGAAAACCCTTCCATCAAGCCATATAGCGCAAATATTATAATTAGTATTAGCGCTACAATATCTATGGTGGCGCTAAGATTTGCAATCAATAAGTTTAACATAATAACACCAACATCATATTTTCTTTTTTGTTTTAATATATTATCATATTTTTTATAATTTTTCAATAGAAACAAAACAAATTGTATAATTTAACAAAATTTGGTTAATAAATAAGGCATTAATAAACATTAATTATTTTAACAAAATTTTTAGGAAGTATTTTGTGTTATGGAAAAAAAAGAATTTTCATTTAGTTCGTTTAATCATCATTGTTCTAGTGGGATATATCAATCATTGATAGAGTGTAACAGCCAAGACAAAAGACCTATATTTATTTGTATAGGCAGTGACCTAGTTTTAGGCGACAGTTTAGGTCCGCTTGTTGGCACTTTTCTAAAAAATAAAAAAATCGGTTCTTATATATATGGAACACTTAACTTTCCTATAACGGCAAAAGAAGTTGAATATGCAAGAACATATCTTAAACAAATGCACCCAAACTCAATTACTATTGCTATTGATGCTGCAATTGGAAATAGTGAAGATATTGGGCTTATCAAGGTATTAAATAAGGGTCTTAAGCCTGGTCTTGGCGTTGACAAAAACTTAGGTCTTGTGGGTGACATAAGTATTATTGGCGTTGTTGCCACTAAGTCTAACAATAATTATAATTTGTTTAATCTAACTCGCTTAAACTTGATTTATAAAATGGCAGAAAATATTGCTTCAGGCATTGAAAAATACATTTGTTATTTAGAAAATAAGAACAATTTTTCAATAAACAAATCTTTTGGCGCTTAATTTTTTGCCTTACTTATTAGTTATTGTTTAAAATTTAAAAACTTTAAGCCCAAAACGAAAATTCGTTTTGGGCTTTATGATTTTTGTCACATTTTTTTAGTTTTATTAATTTATATTCAATTTTTTTTATTAACAATTTGTTTTTGTTATTGTTTCTTATTCAGTTACTAAGCAAATTGCTGTAGCATAAGTTTTGGTGTGAGATATTGATATTTCTATTTTTTTGGTATCAAAAAGGTCTTTTGTTTTGCCTAAAAGTTTAACAAGTGGTTTGCCGTTATTGTTATGCAAAACAACAACTTCGGTTATTAAGCCACCACCAAGTGCCTTAACAACACTTTCTTTTGCACAAAAAAAGCCTGTAAGGTGCATAGCAGGGAAAGAGTTTTTGTTCGCATATTCTAACTCTTCTTTTGCAAACAATCTTTCTGCTTTTTTTTCATCAGCAATTAACTCTTGTATTCTTTTTACTTCTTCAATATCAATTCCTATCATTTTGCCACCATAATATTAAAGGGAATAACCTTAAAACGCACCAATAGGGTGCGTTTTGTTTTTTCGTTATCTATTTAATAATTCGATTGAATAGTCTAATCTTCTAAGTGTTTCTTCTTTGCCCAAAAGTTCGGCAATTTCCATAACTCCACCAGCAGTTGATTGCTTGCCAGAGATAGCAACTCTAACACACCAGAAAACTTGTCCGTTTTTAACGCCGAGTTCATTAACCAAGTTCATCATTGCGTCGTGCACGCTATCAAAAGTAAACTCTTTAAGGTCAGCAATAGCCTTTCTTGCAAGAGGCAACACTTTTTTAGCGATTTCCGTATCGGTTTTCATCTTTTTGTGAGAATATAACTCTAAATCATATTCGCCAAATTCTTCTAAGAAGTCTATCTTTTCAGGAATTTCGCTAAAGATTTCAATTCTTGTCTTAAGTAAGTTTGCCACCTTTAGCATATCATACTTGCCATAAACCTTGCTTTGCCTTAAGAAAGCATCAGCCTTTTCTACAAACTCTTCATCGCTCATAGCCTTGATATATTCGCCAGAAAGCCATTTCATCTTGGTTTCATCGAAAATTGATGGTGACTTATTGATACCTTCTAATGAAAAGTTTTCGCAAAGTTCTTTTAGGCTCATTTTTTCAACATTACTCTTTGGGCTCCAGCCTAAAAGTGCAATGTAGTTTACGATTGCTTCTTTTACATAACCTTTTTTAACAAAGTCTTCATAACTTGCATCGCCATTTCTCTTGCTAAGTTTATGTTGAGCATCTTTCATGATAGGTGGAAGGTGAATATAAGTTGGTCTTTCCCAACCGAAAGCATCGTACATAAGGTTATACTTTGGTGTAGAAGAAAGATATTCGGTGCCACGAATAACGTGTGTTATGCCCATCAAGTGGTCATCAACAACGTTTGCAAAGTTATAAGTTGGCATACCATCGCTCTTAATTAAAATGCCATCTTCAATGTCTTTATAGTCAACACTGATATCCCCATAAACAAGGTCATGGTAGGTGCCTGTGCCTTCAGTTGGCACGTTTTGGCGAATAACGTATGGCTCGCCAGCAGCAATCCTTTTTTCAATTTCTTCTTTAGAAAGGCTTAAGCAATGCTTGTCGTATCTAATGTTACCCGTGCTATCTTTAAGGCTTTCAATTCTATCAGAAGAACAGAAGCAGTAATATGCTCCACCGAGTTCAACAAGTTTTTTAGCATACTCAGTGTAGATAGATTTTCTTTGGCTTTGAACGTATGGACCATAGTCGCCACCAACGTCTGGACCTTCATCATACATAATGCCAGAATCACGCATAGTATCGTATATAATTTGAACAGAACCATCAACGTATCTAGCCGTATCTGTATCTTCAATTCTTAAAATAAACTTTCCGTCATAGCGTTTTGAATATAAAAAGCCATAAAGTGCTGTTCTTAGTCCACCGATGTGTAAATACCCTGTAGGGCTTGGTGCAAAACGAGTTCTTACCATTTTATTTCTCCTTAAACTTCTTTAATGCCATTAAAGATATTTTTTAAATTGCATTGTCTTTTGATATTATCTATCAAATTTTCGCCCTTATAACTAAACGAGTTATCAAAACTTATAATTATATGGTCGATAAGGTTTACATCATGCAGTTCGCAAATCAAATTCATTTTCTTTGTTGCAAAATGGTCTGCATCGCTTGGAAGGGCGCTTCCACTTGTGTGATTATGCGCCATAATCGCATATGTAGGTTTATAAATGTTTATAGCGCTTACAACTTCTGGGATTTCAGCACTGACCTTGTCTCTTTGATTGTCGGTAAATTCGACCTTAGCAAGCAGTTTGAACTTATTATCAAGAAAAAGCATCATAAACTTTTCACTTAATAGCCCAGCAAAAACGCTAGTTAAATATTCTTTGGTTTGTTGTGGGTTAGAAAATGATATTTCTTTTTCCTTCTTTTCTTTAATTCTCTTAAACACTTCTGCTATTGCAAGGATAAAAGAAGCAGTTTTCTTTCCCACACCGTCAACCGACATAAGTTGCCCTTGCGTTGCCGAAAACACGCCATTTAAATCGCCAAAAAATTGAATAAGTTTATGCGCAAGGGGATTAGTGTCTTTTCTTGGAATAGCAAAAAACAACAAAATCTCTAACACCTGATGGTCGTTAAGCCCATCTGTGTTTT
>JAZOMM010000203.1:0-2182 GCA_045653965.1 Christensenellaceae bacterium
AACTTTGTCCTATCATTTTCACTAAAAACAGACACGCTCCCATTATGAAGTTCAACTATCTTTTTAACTATTGCAAGCCCAACTCCGTGCCCACTTCCACTGCTATCTATTCTATAAAACTTTTCAAATATTTTGTCGTAATTCTCTTGACTTACTATTTTTCCACCATTTGTTATGGTAAACACAACTTTATCTTTTTCTTTAAATAGTTCTATTTCTACCAAACCACCGCCGTTAGAAAACTTTATTGCATTGTCAACGAGGTTTATCCAAACTTGCTTTAACATTTCTTCGTTTGCCGTTATCTCATATTCTTCAATAGATATCAAAAACTCAATATTTTTTTGTTGCCAATTCTTTTCTAAAAGCAAAATGCTATTTCTTATTTGTTCAGATAAATTAAATGTTGCTTTCTCGCTTAAAATTCTTTGGTCTTCTATCTTTGATAGGTTTAGCGAGTTTGTAGATAGCGAAGTAAGTCTATTTGCTTCTTCAATGATTACGTCTAAATATTCTTGTTTTTGCTCATCGGTTAAATCTTTTTGCTTTAAGAGTTCAGCAAACCCTTTTATTGACACTATCGGCGTTTTGAACTCGTGTGCATACTCGTTTACAAAGTTTGACCTAAGCATTTGTGTGCCCTTTAACTCTTGTGCAAGTTTGTTAAAGCCGTTTGCTAGTTGCTTTGACTCTTCATTTTTGCCAAGGTCTATTCTAACATCGTAATTACCTTTAGCAAGTGCACTCATACCTTCTGCAACCGTGTTTACTGCACCAAGCACAAATTTACTCACAATTATGGTTAAAATAGAACCAACAGCAAAACTTGCCACCAAAAATATAAGTAAAAGTAGCCATGTCGATAGCGAAAGCATTTCCATATGCAAAATGTCAAGTTTAGCCAATATAAATAGCGTTGAAGCCAAAAGTAGATAGGTTGCTATGAGTATAAAAAATACCGATAAAATGAACATAGAGCGAATTTTTCTTCGCCTTTTTTTATCTGTTATATCTTTTGAACTGCCTTTTAAGTAGTTTAATTTCATTTTGATTTTACCGCCTTATATCCTAATCCCCTTATCGACTGAATTTCAAACTCTTGCCAACCTTCAAAACGCTTTCTTAATCTTGCAATATGAACGGTTACTGTCTCCCAGCCTGTATCACAGTCCATACCCCATATTTCATCCATAAGTTGTATTCTTGTAAAAATTTTGTCTGGATAAGAAAGTAGTTTAAAGAGCAATAAAAATTCTTTTTGTGGAAGTTCAATCACTTGCCCATTTTTTGCAACAGTCATGCTGTCACTGTCAATTATAACATCACCTATAATAATTTTTCTCTCATCGTTGATTTTTGCACGGCGAAGTAGTGCCTTTACGTGTAAAAGAAATTCTTCAATGTCTATTGGCTTTGTCATATAATCGTCAATGCCAACCATAAAACCCTTCTTTCTGTCTTCTACCATATCCTTTGCAGAAATCATCAAAACTGATAAATCAGCATTTCCGTCCCTAAGCGTTTTTGTAAACTCATATCCATCAAGATTTGGCATCATTATATCTACTATAGCAAGGTCTATTTTAACTTGGTCTATAACCCTTAATGCTTGTAAGCCGTCACTTGCAACTATTACATTAAAGCCCTGCCTTTCAAGCACAACTTGCAAAAGTTTTCTAATATTTTTGTCATCATCTACAATTAAAATATTAACCATTTTTTGCCTACCTTTTTGTGTTTATATATATTTTATCACTATACATATTTTAAGTCAAGGTTTTATAAAAAAAGGTAATGACTAGATAGGCATTACCTTTTAATTGTTTTTTTGTTATTCTTCATCATCTTCTCGAGAAATTGATAAGATATTTTGGTTTGATTTAATCATGTTATGAATATCTTTTGCCGTTATTTGCTTATCGGTGGTTACGACAGCAGTAAACATAAAATCTTCGCCTTCTTTTGTGGCACTGATTTTGCTAAAACGCTCAACGCCAAACATTTCTCTTACCCCATCACTAACATCGCCATTATTGTCTATGAAAACAACTTTTATTTTGATAAATTTGCTTGTCTTAAATACCTTAAAGTTTGTGTGCATTACATATTGAATAAATATTATTAAGGCTGTTGCAACGAGCGAAACGATATACCAGCCAGCACCAACAGCCATGCCGATAGC
>JAZOMM010000204.1:0-7238 GCA_045653965.1 Christensenellaceae bacterium
CGTTTGCTAAGAAAGGTGATGCCGTTGTTCAAATGAACTACAACGCTATTGAAAGCGCTGAGGCAAACCTTGTTAAGATTGAAGTTCCTGCAAGTTGGAAAGATGCAACTGACGGCGCACCTATGGCAGAAGTTGCTGACAATAAATACTTTAAGGATATCGTTCACCCTATACTCGCTCTTGAAGGCGACAAACTTCCTTCATCTGCGTTCAACGCTGACGGTACCGTTCCAACAGGCACAACTCGATTTGAAAAACGTGGCGTTGCTGTTCTTGTTCCTAAGTGGGATGAAACAAAATGTATTCAATGTAATCAATGTTCTTTCGTTTGTCCACACGCTTGTATCAGGCCTGCCGTTGTTAAAGAAGGCGAACAAAAACCTATTTCTTTCATAACCAAACCTATGATTGGTAATAAGGGTTATGAATACAGAATGCAAGTTTCTCCACTCGATTGTATGGGTTGTGGCGTTTGTGCTGATATCTGCCCTGCAAAAGAAAAGGCTCTCACTATGGTTCCACTCGGCTCTATCGAAAACGAAGAAAAGGTTAACTACGAATATAGCGAAACACTTGAAGAAGTTAACGTTTCTGCTTGCCCAGGTTGCAAACCATCAACAGTTAAGGGTAGCCAATTCAACAAGCCACTCTTCGAGTTCTCAGGCGCTTGTGCTGGTTGTGGTGAAACACCATACGTTAAACTTGTAACACAACTCTTTGGTGACAGAATGATAGTTGCTAACGCAACAGGTTGTTCATCAATCTATGGTGGTTCTGCTCCAACTTGTCCTTACACAAAGAACAAAGAAGGCAAAGGTCCTGCTTGGGCTAACTCACTCTTTGAAGATAACGCAGAATTCGGTTATGGTATGAACCTTGCTATGAAGGCTCGTCGTGCTAAGATTGAAGAAGATATGCGTGCTGCATTTGACAAAGTAAACGAAAAGACAAACGCTGCTTTCGCTGCATGGCTTAGCGACAAAGAAGACGCTGAAAAATCTAAGGTTGCGGCTCAAATGGTTAAAGATGCTATTTGCACAGAAACTGCTGACGGCTTAGATTATATTAAGGATAACCTTGACTGCTTAGTTAAACCATCAATTTGGATTTTCGGTGGTGACGGTTGGGCTTACGATATCGGTTACGGTGGTCTTGACCACGTTCTCGCTAGTGGCGAAAACGTTAACGTTCTTGTTCTCGATACAGAAGTTTACTCTAACACAGGTGGACAAGCAAGTAAATCAACACCAACAGGTTCTGTTGCTAAGTTTGCTGCTGCTGGTAAGAGAGTTAAGAAGAAAGACCTTGGTATGATGGCTATGAGTTATGGCTACGTTTACGTTGCTCAATGCTCAATGGGTTCAAATAAACAACAACTCTTAAATGCACTCATCGAAGCAGAAAAATACGATGGACCATCACTTATTATCTGTTATGCTCCATGTATCAACCACGGTATCAACATGACTAAGTCTCAAGAAGAAGAAAAGAAGGCTGTTGATTGTGGTTACTGGCAACTTTATAGATACAACCCAACATCTATCGATGAAGGCAAGAATCCATTTACATTAGATTCTAAAGAACCTACAGGCGATTATAAGACATTCTTACTTGGTGAAACAAGATATGCTTCACTTATGAAGGCTAGACCTGAACTTGCTGAACAACTTTTCGAAAAGACAGAAAAGGACAGCAAATTAAGGCTTGAAACTTATAAGAACCTTGCTAAAAACGACTAATTAATAGTTTAATTTAGTTAGATAAAAAGTTTTTAACTTTTAGTTTAGATGCCCTAGAATTTCTGGGGCATCTTTATTTTTTCGTTTTCTATTGTTTTTTTAACTATTTTTTGGTATTATATATATAATGTATATAATATATGACAAATTTTTTATTATTTTTTATTAAAATTTAAAAACCTTGTTTAATTTACTTTACTTATTTATGTTTTTAAAGTAAATTAGAGTTAGGAGTAATTTATGAAAAGACTTTTTAATATATTTTTATCTATAATTTTATGTATCTGTTGTATTCTTTCTTTTTCTGCTTGCGATGATAAAACAGTAAGCAAAGATAAAATTATTAATCCAAGAAACGAAACTATTAAAGTTGGGTATATCGACTATGCCCCACTAAACTATTCATATAAAGGCAAATTTACCGGCTTTAACACCAAACTTGCCATTTCTGTTTTCAACACTCTTGGATATAATGTAGACTTCGTTTTAGTTGAACCCGTTGATGAAGACAGGCGTGTTGTAACCGAGGAAGATATTTTTGAAGCACTTGATAAAAACGAAATTGACTGCTTCTGGGGTGGTATAACCGATGCTGAATTAAACGATACTGATAAATTTTATTTTTCATATAACTATATGGAAAATTCACCTTGTTTAGTTGTTGTAAACGGCACTTCTATCGATGAATTAAGCGATTTTGAAAACAAAACTATTGCTTTTGGCGAGAGTTCTTCTGGCGAAATATATTTTAATAATTCCCTTTCAAATATCCCTGATATTGACTTTATAAAGTGCGAAAAAGGTCAAAATTCAGCACTACACAAGGCAAATTCTGTTTTAGAAGATGCAGACTGTGCTATCGTTGACACTCTTTTTGCTTATTATAATTTAGAAAAAACAAGAGAATATGGAAATTTAGTGTTAAATACAGCAAACAACCCTAATGCATATCAAATAGAACAAAAAAATTATCTTAGAGTTGCATTTAAAAAAGATGATGTCGGTCAAGAACTAAAAAATCTTGTAAACAAAACTCTTGAATTTTTTGCAAGCACAACAAAGACTGTAAACAACCAAACTATATCTTTACTAGAATATTTTGCCGTTGGCGAAACATATGAACTTGCAGAACTTAAAGACTTTATCATCACAGACTTTTCTAGTCAAAAATAGTTCTAAAAAAACAACCTTTTCCCCCACAAAACTTGTGGGGGATTTTTTTCTTTTAAATTTTTATAAACTTTTTTCTTTTTTTGCTTAAATTCACTTTACTTCTTTAGCGTAATAAAGTATAATGTTAATGCTTTAACAAAGTAAAGTAATAAATTTTTAGGAGATATTATTATGAAAAAACTATTCACACTACTTTTAACAGTTCTTATGTCAATGGTTGCAGTATTTGCAGTTGGCTGTACAGAAGACACAGGCTCTTCAATCGTTGACCCAAGAAAGGGCAACACAATCGTTGTTGGTTATACAGTTTATGAACCAATGAACTTTACACAAGATGGCGTTTTAACTGGTTTTGACACAGAACTTGCTATTATGACTTTTGAAGCACTTGGTTACAATGTTCAATTCAAATGTATCACTTGGGAAAATAAATATATTGACCTTAGCGAAAACACAATTGACTGTATTTGGAACGGCTTTACATCAAACGGACAAGACACTGTTGATGGTGTTAAAACAGACAGAAACCAAATCGTAGACTTTTCTTATAACTATATGCAAAACGCACAATGTATTTTAAGAAAATCTTCAACACCTGCAATTACAGACCCTGCACAATTCAATGGCAAAACTGTTGCTGTTGAAAGAGGTTCATCTGGTGATGCTCTTGCATCTTCATACAAAACAGACACAGTTGACATCTCAATAAGCCCACTTGCATCACAAATGGATGCTGTTACAAAGGTAAACGAGGGTGTTTGTGAATATGCAATCGTTGACGTTTTACTTGCAGAAGCAATTTTAGCAGGCAGTGGATATTCTGGTTTAGTTATCAACCAAGGTCTTGACATCGATGTTGAATATTATGCAATCGGCTTCAAGAAAAACAGCGAATTAACAGCAAAAGTTAACTTAACTTTAGAATATTTTGCTGAAATTGGTTACTTACAAGCACTTGCTAACAAGTATAATCTTGGCACTTCTGTAATCACAGATTTCTCATCACAAAAATAATTTTTCTTTAGGATTTTACTATGGATTTTTGGTCAGTTACTCAAAGCCTTTTACAAGGCTTTGAGGTTACTTGTTTAATTTTTATAATCACCCTAGTTTTTTCACTTCCACTAGGGCTTATAATTGCTTTCGGCTCAATGTCAAAATTTCCACCACTAAGGTTTGTGGTTAGAGTTATTGTTTGGATTGTTCGTGGCATTCCTTTAATGTTACAAGTTTTTATCGTTTATTATATGGTAAAAATCAACGGCGTAAACCTTTGGGGACAAGTCAACAAGTTTTTCTATTTTGAACTTGGCTGGCAAGTAGGCCCACCTGCACTTAACGGCGAAGGCTTTGGTGGTTTAATTGCAGTTATGATTGCTTTTATCATCAACTACGCGTGTTATTTTTCAGAAATTTTCAGAGGTGGAATTACAAGCATTTCTAAAGGGCAATACGAAGCAGGCAAAGTTTTAGGCTTAAAGAAAGGTCAAATCTTTTCTAAGATTGTTCTTTTGCAAGTTATTAAACGCATTTTAGCACCTATGAGTAACGAAATTATCACTCTTGTAAAAGATACGGCTTTGTCTAACTCTATTGGTGTTATGGAAATTATTTTGGTTTCTAAAACCTTTACATACCAAGCAATTTGGCCACTTTTCTATTCTGGTGCATTTTACTTAATTTTCGTTGGCGTTCTAACACTTCTTTTCGGCTATTTAGAAAAGAAAATGTCTTTTTATAAGGAGTAAACTATGGCTTATTTAGAAATTAAAGGCTTTAAAAAGTCTTTCGGCAATGTTTCAGTTTTAAAAGGCATTGATTTTTCGCTTGAAAAAGGTCAAGTTTTATCTATTATCGGTCCATCAGGCAGTGGTAAAAGTACGCTACTTCGCTCTCTAAACTTTTTGGAAACACCAGATGAAGGCACTATGACCTTAGATAACGAAGTTTTATTTGATGCAAAAACTGCTAAATCTGATGGCGAAAAAGTTTTAAGAAATAAAAGACTTAACTTTGGGCTTGTTTTTCAATCTTTTCACCTTTTTCCACAATATAACGTGCTAAAAAACATTACCCTTGCACCTTTGCTTTTACTTAAAGACAAGGTTAAATGTTATAAAAAAGAAGTTAAATCGGACAAAACCCTTTCTTTAAAACAAAGAAAAGAATTGGTGGAAAACTATAAAACAGAGCAAAAAGCAGTTATTGAACAAACTGCCCTTTCTTTGTTAGAAAAGATTGGTCTTTCTGAAAAGGCAAATTCCTTTCCTTGCGAACTCTCTGGTGGTCAATGTCAGCGTGTTGCGATAGCAAGGGCTCTTGCATTAAACCCAAAAGTTTTGTGCTTTGACGAGCCTACGTCGGCTTTAGACCCAGAACTAACGGGCGAAGTGTTAAAGGTTATTCGCTCACTTAAAGACCAAGATAGAACTATGATTATAGTAACGCACGAAATGGGCTTTGCTAAAAACGTTTCGGATAAGATTATTTTCCTTTATGATGGCGTTGTTGAGGAAGAAGGTAAACCAAGACAAATTTTTGACAAACCAAAGTCGGAAAAACTAATTCATTTTTTATCTAACTTAACCGAAAAAGACGGTGAAATAAATAAAAAGGCGTAAGGTGATTAAAATGGGAACAAATCAAGATTACTCTGCCCTTTATAAAGTGATACTTAAACTTAAAACACAACAAGATGTTGAAGACTTTTTTTCAGACCTTTGCACCATCAAAGAGTTAGACTCTATGACACAAAGAGTGGTTGCAGGAAAACTACTTTTATCTGGTGAAACTTATGAAAAAATTATCTCTAAAACAGACATTTCTTCTGCCACCTTGTCAAGAGTAAACCGTTGCGTTAAATACGGAAAAGGCTATAAAAAGTTTTTATAAATGTTAGTAAAATAAAATAAAAAGTTGATAAGAAGTAACTTATCAACTTTTTTTTGTTCTTTATGTTTATATCTATTACACTAATTTTTTTGCTATGTTTATTACAGGCACGCCCTTTTTTTCAGCGTATTTAATTGTGTTATAAGTTCCACCGTTATTTTTGTTTAGATAGCAAATTACACACGCACTATTATCAACCATAAACATATTTCTTTTTTGCATACAAGAAGGGGTATAACTATCGCTTAAAACAACTTTATCATCAGCCACACCAATTAGCCTAGCATACTCTTTTTTCTGCTCTAAACTAAATTTATCGGCTTGAGATGGACAAGGAATACAAGCAATTATTTTTATATGCTTTTTTTCTTGTTTAATTTTCTCTAATATTTGAAAACATAATGTATCAAACCCTATAGCCATACCGATTAAAAAGGTATCTACCCCGTTATCGATTAGGTTTATAAATATCTTTTCTAATAAATTTATATTTAAATCTTTACCTATTACCCTATGCCCAGAAACGCACACGGCATTTGCTCTAATAATAAATTCACTCACAAAGGTTTTTTCCTTTCTTTTCCATTTCCACGTGGATATTTTTCAGGCGTTGCTTTTATTTTTTTAATAACAATAATCTGCCTTTTTGCCCCTTCTAAATCAAAACTATCCACCTTTTCTATTTGGCCACCAAGCACCTTTATTGCGTTTTGTGCTTCGGTAATTTCTTCTTCTGCATCACCTTTATACGCAACGAAATATCCACCAACTTTTACAAAAGGCAAACAATATTCGCATAAAGTGTTAAGCCTTGCAACAGCACGAGCCGAACAAATATCAAAACTTTCTCTATATTCAGCAGTTCTTGAAAGTTCTTCTGCCCTACCACAAATTGCTTTTGCATTTTTAAACTCTAGTTGTCCACACACAGTGTTTAGAAATTCACACTTTTTCCCCGTTGAATCTAACATTGTCAACATAACGTCAGGCTTAAAAATCTTAATGGGAATCGCAGGAAATCCACCACCAGACCCTATATCTATCAACTTATTACCAACAATGTTATCAACACCCAAAAGGCTATCAACAAAATGCTTTATAATAACTTCTTCCCTTTCGGTAATGGCAGTTAGATTAAATTTTTTGTTATATTCCATTAAAAGATTGTAATATTTTTCAAACGATTTTATGTTTTCTTCACTTACTTTTATCGAATACTTTTCAAAATAACTTTTCATAAAAAAAGTATAACACAACCAAAAAAATAAAACAAGAATTTTTAAAAGAATTTGTATTTTCTATCTTTTAAATTACATCTTTTTTTACTTCTCAACACTTTTTTACATTTATAAAATAGTTATAAATGTTTATCAACAATTTATCTACACATAGTTTTATTATTTATTCCTTAACGAAAATGTACTTATCCACATT
>JAZOMM010000205.1:0-2167 GCA_045653965.1 Christensenellaceae bacterium
AACTATAACCTACAATGCTCCATCGGTTGAAAACGGATTTAAGTTTGAAAATGTTAGTTTGACCTTTAAAGACGGAAAGATTATTAAAGCAACGGCAAACGATACCGAAAAGGTAAACGCCATTTTTGACACCGATGAAGGTGCAAGATATGTTGGCGAGTTTGCGTTTGGCGTTAACCCTTATATCAAAAACCCTATGGGCGACATATTGTTTGATGAAAAAATATCTGGTTCTATCCACTTTACACCAGGTTGTTGCTATGATGAGTGCTATAACGGAAACATCTCGGCACTTCATTGGGATTTAGTGCAAATTCAAACAAAAGAATATGGTGGTGGGGAAATTTATCTCGATGGCGAACTTATTAGAAAAGACGGCTTATTCGTAACCGATGACCTATTATGCTTAAACCCAGAAAACCTTAAATAACTTTTGCATTATCGCAAATGTTAAAATAATGCAAAAATGGGGTTAAAATGTTTGACTTAAAACATTTTTGTATATATAATATATAAGAAGAAATTTGGTCAAAATTTCGGAATAAACAATTAAAAAAATATAAAATTATATTATTTGGAGGACATTATTATGTCAAAAGTAACAAAAGTTGCAATCAATGGTTTCGGCCGTATCGGTCGTCTTGCATTCAGACAAATGTTCGGTGCAGAAGGTTATGAAGTTGTTGCTATCAACGATTTAACAAGCCCAGAAATGCTCGCTCATTTATTAAAATATGACACAATGCAAGGTAATTATGTAGCACAAGGTCACACAGTTGAATCAACAGAAGATTCAATCATCGTTGACGGAAAAGAAATTAAAATTTCTGCTGAAAAAGACGCTGCTAACTGCCCATGGGCTAAATACGACGTTGACGTTGTTTTAGAATGCACAGGTTTCTATACAGCAAAAGCAAAGGCAGAAGCTCACATCACAGCAGGTGCTAAGAAAGTTGTTATTTCTGCTCCAGCAGGCAACGACCTTCCAACAATCGTTTACAACGTAAACCACAAGTCACTTACAAAGGAAGACACAATCATTTCAGCTGCTTCTTGCACAACAAACTGTCTTGCTCCTATGGCTAAGGCTCTTAATGATTACGCTCCTATCCAATCTGGTATCATGACAACAGTTCACGCTTACACAGGCGACCAAATGATTCTTGACGGTCCACAAAGAAAGGGCGACAAGAGAAGAAGCCGTGCTGGTGCTATGAACATCGTTCCTAACTCAACAGGTGCTGCAAAAGCTATCGGTCTTGTTATTCCAGAACTTAACGGCAAACTAATCGGTGCTGCTCAACGTGTTCCAACTGCAACAGGTTCAACAACAATCCTTATTGCTGTTGTTAAGGGCAAAGACGTTACTAAAGAAGGCATCAACGCTGCTATGAAAGCACAAGCTACAGAATCTTTCGGCTACAACACAGACGAAATCGTTTCTTCAGACGTTATCGGTATGAGATACGGCTCACTCTTCGATGCTACACAAACAATGGTATCTAAGATTGATGACGACACATATCAAGTTCAAGTAGTTTCTTGGTATGACAACGAAAACTCATACACAAGCCAAATGGTTAGAACTATTAAATACTTCTCAGAAATCTAATTTTACAGCAAATTATTTGCTACGCAATAGTGTGTCAAACTTGCGCTTGTGTTGGTTGTGTACAAAAAAGTACACGCCCTTCCACAATTCTCGTTTTCCTGCTCTTGCTTGCAACTAATTCGCTTTGATTTAAGATGTATATAAAAGAGACACTAATTAAAGTGTCTCTTTTTTTATACTTGCTTCTAACTGCTTAAAATAGGTAGTAGGTGTTGCCTTGCCAAACTCGCATCTAAGCACTTAAAATAAGTTAAATTATGACCAACAAGTTCAATTTCATCAGTTTTGATAAGCGAGCCTACTTTGGCTCGCTTTCAACCACTTAAAATATCTTTACTTATTGCCACTAACTAACTTATTACCATTATTATCCATCACATCGTTAGGCGTTGTTATAATTTCCTTTGGCTTAGTAGAAATGGATGCACTTTGCTGTTTGCCCAAATAATACATATTTACAAAGGCTATAATTAAAACAGCCACAAGACCCAATGTTAAGACTATTATTAAACTAAGTTTTAATTTTTCCATAATTTGCTTCCAATTATTTAAAAA
>JAZOMM010000206.1:0-3420 GCA_045653965.1 Christensenellaceae bacterium
AAAGAAACGGGCGTGAATAGAATATAATCTTTTAGATAAAAGGCAAAAATCAAATTTGGTTTTTGCTTTTTTTGTGCTATTTTTTGTGTTAAAATTTTCAAAAAGATATATACATTGTGGGATATGTATGTTATAATGAAAAAGTAAAAGATAAAAAGGAGAAAATAAATGTTAAATTTTAATTTTCACACGCCAACAGCCGTATATTTTGGCAAGGACACACACCTTCAAGTTGGCAAAATTATAAGCGAATATGGTTATAACAAAATAATGATGCAATATGGAAAGCAAAGCATAAAGAAAAGTGGACTTTATGACCAAGTTATAGCATCATTAAAAGAATACAATATAGAAGTAATTGAAATGGGTGGTGTAGAACCAAATCCAAAACTTCAGTTTGTAAACGAGGCAATCAAGATAGCAAGAGAAAATCAAGTTCAAATGATTTTGGCAGTTGGTGGTGGAAGCGTAATAGATTCATCAAAGTTCACAGCACTCGGCGTTAAATATGATGGAAATGTATGGGACTTTACTTCAGGAAAGGCAGTGCCACAAGATGCACTTCCTGTAGGCTGTATATTAACCCACTCGGCAGCCGGCAGTGAAATGAGTAATTCTGCAGTTTTATCCGACCTATCAATTAGCAAAAAGAAGGGGTGTGGCAGTCAGTTTAATAGATGTAAGTTCGCAATACTTAACCCAGAACTAACATATTCGGTTTCTAAATATCAAACGGCATGTGGCATTGTGGACATGATGACGCACACAATGGAAAGATATTTTACTCCACAGCCACCTGTAGAAATAACCGATGGTATAGCAGAAAGTTTGCTTAGAACAATTATATGGGCAGGCAAAATTGCCATAGAAAATCCAACCGATTATGAAGCAAGGGCAACGCTAATGTGGGCATCAAGCCTTTCACATAACAACCTAACCGATTGTGGTAGGGGTGGCTCGCTTATAGTTCATCAATTAGAGCACGCCGTTAGTGGCGAATTTGATAGTGTTGCGCATGGTGCAGGGCTTGCAGTTTTATATCCAGCGTGGGCAAAGTATGTTTATAAGGCAAACCCAAAAAGATTTTCTAGGTTTTTTAGAAAGGTGTTTGGCGTAATCGAGCAAGATGATATACTGGCGTGCGAAAAGGGTATTAAAGCCATGAGTGACTATTTTATAAGCCTTGGAATGCCTTCAAAACTAAGTGATTTTGATGTGCCAAAAGAAAAAGCAGATAGGCTTGCAGATTTATGCACAAACGGCAAAACTCGCATATTAGATAGTCAAATGAAACTTGGGTTTAACGAGTGCAAAGAAATTTTTGAAAGTTGCTACTGATAAAATTGAAAGTTATAACTAATAAAAGTGCATAATATGTGTTGATTTATTAACAAAATTATGATAAAATAAATTGCGAAAATAAAATAAATATATAGGAGAAAAACATGGAATACAAAAAGTTGCAAAACGGAAGCGATATCCGTGGCGTTGCTATTGATGGCATTGAAGGTCAAAACGTAAACCTAACCGAAAAAGTTTGTAAGGATATAGGCAGAGGCTTTGCTCTTTGGCTTATCAAAAAGACAGGCAAAACCAATTTAAGAGTTGCAATCGGCAGAGATTCAAGACTTTCTGGCGAACAACTTTGCACTTGGATTTGCTCAGCAATGGTAGAACAAGGCTTAAACATAACAAACTTTGGCATGGCAAGTACACCTGCAATGTTTATGTCAACGGTAACTGAAGGCTATATGTTTGACGGCTCTATTATGATAACGGCAAGTCACTTGCCATTTAATCGTAACGGCTTTAAGTTCTTTACAGCAGGTGGTGGCTTAGAATCAGCAAACATCAAAGAAATTTTGGCTTTTGCTGAAAGTGATGAGCAAACAGGCTTAGAAAAAGGAAGCATCGAAAATGCAGAATTTATGGACACATATTCAAAAATTCTTGCTGATAAAATAAGAAGCGCAACAGGCGAGAACGAGCCACTTAAAGGCTTTAAAATTGTTGTAGATGCAGGAAACGGCGCTGGTGGATTCTATGTAGATAAAGTGCTTAAACCATTAGGTGCAGATACAACGGGAAGCAGATTTTTAGACCCAGACGGAAGTTTCCCTAACCATATTCCAAACCCAGAAAACGCAGAAGCAATGAAAAGCATTACAGATGCAGTTAAAGAAGTGGGTGCAGACCTTGGTATAATTTTTGATACCGACGTTGACAGGGCAGGTGCAGTTCTTGCTGATGGTAGCGAACTTAATCGTAACCGTATTATTGCAATGCTTTCAGCAATTTTGCTTAGAGAATATCCAAACACAACCATAGTAACAGACTCAATCACATCAACAGGTCTTGCTAAGTTCATTAAAGAAAAGGGTGGGGTACATCATCGTTTTAAGAGAGGTTATAGAAATGTTATCAACGAATCAATTCGTTTAAATAACCTTGGTCAAGATAGCCAACTTGCAATTGAAACATCAGGTCACGGCGCATTAAAAGAAAACTATTTCCTAGATGATGGCGCATACCTTGTAACAAAACTTTTAATTGAACTTGCTCGTGGCAAGAAAAACGGCTATACATTGGCATCACTTATAGACACTTTGGAAGAACCAAAAGAAAGCATGGAATTTAGAATGAACATTTTAACAGATGACTTTAAGGCATATGGACAAGATGTTTTAGATAAACTAAACGAATATGCAAAAACCCAAAAAGCATGGTCGCTTGAAAAAGACAACTATGAAGGGGTTAGAGTAAATCTTAATAGATGTAACGGCAACGGCTGGTTCTTGCTTAGATTGTCACTTCACGACCCATTACTTCCACTCAACATCGAAAGTAATAGCAAGGGTGGAGCAAAGAAAATTGCAGCGCAACTTTATGAATTTGTTAAAACATTTGATAAACTCGATGCAAGTTCACTTGCCAACTTTGTAAACGGCTAAAAACAAAGCAACTAAAAGTAAATGAAAATAAAAAGGACGAAAATAAGGGAGTTTCCCTTAGGGATTTTTAGACAGTATAAAAGGATAGCAAAAATTTTGCTATCCTTTTTCTTTTTGCTTTGCAAAACACACGACTTTCATTTGAAAGTATAGTGTGCTACACTTTTGAAAATTTTTCCACAAAGAATATAAAATCGATAAATTGGAATTTGTCGTTATAAATCGATATTGATTTCGTATTGATTATCAATGAGTATGTAATTCGCATTATGCTTTTGTGCAAGGGAAAGAACTTCAGCATTATCTGCTAATATACTCTGCATTGTACACCATTCATCATTCACACGATTTTCAATGGCATTTGCATAATTCTTTATGTCAACAAACTTTAAAAAATTATATGAAATTAAATTGCATATATTTTTGGAAAACTATTTTTACAAACAATAAAAAAGGACGAAAGCATTTT
>JAZOMM010000207.1:0-2470 GCA_045653965.1 Christensenellaceae bacterium
CACACTCATCGATTAAATGCCTTAACACGCCGTGCCTATATATGCCATCGCCCGAAAGGTCAACCATATAGTTAGAATATTTTTTAAGCCTATCTATATGCGATTGCAAAACCTTGCTCGTTCCAACGTGTGCACCAACAAAGGTGGTATTTGGGTGGTTTTCTATCATTAAATCAATATCTTTTGCACTTTCTTCATCGTAAGTGCTTGGGCCGTGAAAAGATACAATCATTTTTTGTTCTTCGGCTACAGACAAAATTTCACCAAGTTCTTTAGAAGAATACCCTTTATAGCCGTGAAAATATGGCACGAGTTCGCCTATTAAAGAAACACCTTCCTTTTTCATTCTTTTGATTTCAGCAATAGATTGGTCGATAAAGGCAGGGTGAACGTGAATTCCAGGGATATAAAAGCCTTTATAAAAATCTCTTAAACGAAGTGCTTCATCATTAAGTGCTTTTATATGTTCCATATCAGGCACGGGGGTTCTTCCATTTACAACTGAGCCCATAATGTGCGTGATGCCAAGCGAGAGCAAATCTTTTTGAGTGTTTTCTTTTGACATATTGCAATAAGCAGTGTTTGTGCAAATATTGCAAGTATTTTCTGAAAAAGGGTGTGTGTGGAAATCAATAATTTTTCTCATATCATATCTCCAAACTTTTATGTTTTTAAGTCTAGTGGTATTTTAGCATATTATATATGGCTTGTCAACTGCCAATTTTATATAATTGGTAATATCCTTTTTACCTTTTAAAGTTTCGATTTAACAAATTCTGTCTGCTTTTGTTAGGCATGAAAGTAAAAAGTTTAACTTACAGTATTTTGCTTGACTTGAACAAAAAAATATCATATAATAAATAAAAAATGAAAAAGGGTAAATAATATGGAAAATAAAGCATCTACAAAAGCACCAATTCAACAAGCACCAACTGAGCAAAAACCAGTTAAAAAACCAAACGTGTTTCTTACTGTTTTAAAAGCAATAGGAAAAGGTGTTTGGTTTGTAATTAAATGGATATTTAAAATACTAGGTATAATCTTTTGCGTTAAACTAATTAAAAAACAATTTAACGATAAGAAAGATCAATATGACAAGCGTAAACCACCAAAAATCTATTAATTTTAAAAAACTTATAAACAAGCAAAATACTGCAAAGAAAGGTCTTTGCAGTATTTTTTATTGTTTAAATATAAAAAATCGATTTTTAAAATTCAAACTTTTAATAGTAAAAACTGTCTTTTGATTTGTAAAATATTTTACAATTTGATATAATCAAGTTATGAAAGAGTTTTCGTTTAAGGTAACATCGAAATTTAACGATTATAAGGTGATAGATTTTCTTAAAAGTCAAGGCGTTTCAAGAGAGATTATCTTAAGAGTTAAGTTTGGTGGAATAAAACTAAATCAAGCCATAATTTCTAACGCAAACCAAAAGGTTAAAAGTGGGGATACTATAGCCATTATCTTGCCACCAGACAAGATAAACCAATATGTTACCCCCATAAAAGAAAAACTTTGTGTTCTATATGAAGATGAATACTTGCTTGCCGTTAAAAAAGAAAAGGGGGTTTTGACCCACTCATCAAAGCATAATAGTGTTAAATCACTCGAGCAAATTGTTTTGGGATATTTGGGAGAAAATATATGTTTTAGACCTATCAATAGGCTTGATAGGGACACCAGTGGCATAGTGCTTGTTGCAAAGGATATGTTTACTGCAAGTTTATTATCTAACGAGATGAAAGAAGGCTTGTTCAAAAAAACATATTCAGCCCTTGTTGTTGGAAAACCTATTGAAGAGCATTTCTTTATAGAAAAGCCAATAAAACGCCAAAATGAAAATAGTATGAAAAGGGTGTGCGATGAAAGTGGCGATTATGCTAAAACCGAGTGCATATTTATCAGCGAGAAAGATGGGCTTTCAACCCTTGATATTATCTTACATACAGGCAGAACACATCAAATAAGGGTGCATCTTGCAAGCATAGGTTTGCCACTTTATGCCGATAGTTTGTATGGCCAAAAAATAGATGGCAAAACCTATGAATTGTGTGCAAAAACTTTAGAGTTTACCCACCCATTTACCAAAGAAAGAATAAAACTAACTATATAAAAAAGTGATAGCTTATGCACCATCACTTTTTTTGTACTATGTTTTATAAGATTTGTTATATAAAACTGATTAAGTTTTCAATTTCGTTTAACAAACAAAAAATATTATCATCGCTCGTTTCAATTTCGGAAGAATAAACCCTGCAAACTTCAACCAAGCCATCAAGCGTTTTTTTGTCTTGATAACTCAATGTATGATTTATCATATTAAAAGATAAAATCACAAAGCCGAGCCTAACCCTTAAATCTAAATAGTCAATCGCTCGAGATAAGTGCCTATAGCATAAATATGATAACAGTTGCTCGTATTCTCTATCAAAACCACTCTCTATAGGTGCAAAGTTCAAGGCTTGT
>JAZOMM010000208.1:0-2417 GCA_045653965.1 Christensenellaceae bacterium
ATAACATCGGCTATAGGTCTTATTTGACCTTTTATAAGCCCTAATCCCTTATGCTCGCCATACTCAAAACTTTTTTCGAATAAGAGTTGCATGCCAAGGCAAATGCCAAGAAGTGGCTTTCCACTATTGGCTTGCTCGATAACAACATCGGCAAGGCCACTTTCAAAAAGTTTTTTAGAAGCATCTTCAAAAGCGCCCACACCTGGTAAAACTATTTTGTCGGCTTTTTTTATTAAATCGACATCGCTTGTTGCAACGGCTTCTTCACCTATTGCTGAAAATGAACTTACAAGTGAAAACAAGTTGCCCACGCCATAATCAACAATTGCAATCATTAAAGCACTCCTTTAGTAGATGGAATTTCGCCATTAAGCGAACTATCAATAGCAACTGCCTTTTTAAGCGTTCTTGCAAGGCTCTTAAAAATGCCTTCGATAATGTGGTGAGCATTTGAGCCTGCGATTTGTCTAACGTGCAAGGTAATGCCTGCATTATAACTAAAAGCAATCAAAAATTCGTTAACGAGTTCGGTATCAAAATCGCCCACCTTGTTTGAAGCGATATTTATATCTTGAACGAAAAAGCCCCTTCCAGAAATGTCAACAGCAGTCAAGATAAGTGCTTCATCCATAGGAAGAGTTGTGTCGCCATATCTAACGATACCAGCCTTATCGCCAAGCGCACTTTTAAATGCTTGACCTAAACTTATGCCGATATCTTCAACCGTGTGGTGATAATCTACATAAGTATCTCCCTTAGCATTAACGGTAAGGTCAAAACTTCCGTGCTTTTTGAAAAGAGTTAACATGTGGTCTAAAAAGCCACAGCCTGTATTTATTTCGCCCTTGCCACTGCCATCAAGGTTTAGACTTAATACTATGTCTGTTTCACCTGTCTTTCTTTTAATTTCTGCCTTTCTCATAATTCCTCCAAAATATCTTTAACAGCACAAATAAATGCTTGCATTTGAGTGCTGTTTCCTATAGTAATTCTTATATATTCCCTTATCCTATCACTGTCAAAATGCCTTACTAAAATGCCTTTTTCTTTTAGTTTAAGATAAAGATTTTTTCCTTCTATTTTATTAGATTTTGCAAATAAGAAGTTCGCTTTAGAATCTGTTACATAAAATCCTAACTTTTCAAGTTCAACCTTTGTTTGCTGTCTATTATTTATAATATCATTGCAATTTTTTTCAAAATACTCTTTATCTAAAATTGCGCCCATACCCATTGCCGAAGTAAGCCTGTTGACATTATAAGGGTTTGTTGAATATTTAATTCGCATAAGGTCGGCAATAATTTTTTGGTTTGCCACGCCAAAACCAAGCCTTGCACCTGCAAGCGAGCGTGATTTTGAAAAGGTTTGAGTTACAAGCAAGTTGTCATACTTATCGACAAGTTTAACAGCACTTTCCCCACCAAAGTCGATATATGCTTCATCAACTACAACCACTCTATCAGGGTTAGACTTAACAATTTTTTCAATTTGTTCTAAAGAAAGCAAAAGTCCTGTTGGAGCGTGTGGGTTTGCAATAATAATCGTGCCTTTTTCCTTAATAAAGGCATCTATATCGATAGAAAAATCTTCTTTTAGTGGAATAACCTTGCTTTCCACCCCGTGAAGTTTTGCATACACCTTATAAAAACCATAAGTGATGTCGTTATAAACTGCAGGCGTATCTTGGTCGCAATATGCCATAAAAGCAAAGTTTAATATTTCATCAGAGCCGTTTGTAAGCAATATTTGATTTTCTTTTACGCCGAGTTCACTTGCCAAAAGTTTTGTTAATTCAGTGCAGTTTGGGTCTGGATATAAATGCGATAATTGTGCCTGTTCACTTGCAAGTTCCAAGCCCTTCTTTGATGGTGGAAAAGGCGATTCGTTTGTGTTAAGTTTAATGTATTCCCTTTGCTTTGGTTGTTCGCCCGGTTCGTAAGGGGTTAAACTGCTTATTCTTTGATTTAAAAATTTACTCATTTTCTTCAAACCTAATCGTAGCACTCTTTGCGTGTGCCGAAAGTCCTTCTTTTTTAGCAAAATAATCTATGTCTTTATAAATACCTTTTAGTGCATCTTCTGTGTAATACACATATTGCATCTTTTTAATAAAATCATCTACTGAAAGTGGGCTTGAAAACCTTGCCGTGCCACTTGTTGGAAGGGTGTGGTTTAGCCCTGCCATATAGTCGCCAAGCGCTTCTGGTGAATATCTGCCCAAAAATACAGAGCCTGCATTTTTGATTTTGTCTACATAGTCATAAGCATTGTCAATGCAAAGTTCTAAGTGCTCTGGTGCAATTTCGTTTGCAAGATTTATTGCACTTTCAATATCCTTTGCAATAATAATCTTTCCGTTATCATCAATAGAAGTTCTTGCAATATCATATCTAGAAAGTTTTGATAGTTGAACTTCA
>JAZOMM010000209.1:0-1783 GCA_045653965.1 Christensenellaceae bacterium
GGCCTTCCTGCAATTATGATAAACCATTTAATGAAAGTATGTATTGAAAACGGCGTTAAAATATGCGAAACAGGTCCAGAACTTGAACTAAACGAGTCAGTTCAAAGTTTGTGGAAGGGTTTAGATGTTCGCCAACATCGTCGCCGTAGGTTATGGACAAAGGAGATTTAAGTTATGGCAACAATTTCAAAAAAAGAATGGTTTAGAACGCTAAAATTCTTATTGTTTTCAATCAGTGCAGGCATTGTGCAAATGGGCAGTTTTGCCTTAATGAGCATTTTTCTTGATGACACACACTATAGACTTAAATCATATATTGCGATAGTTCTTTCAGTTGTTTGGAATTTTACAATAAATAGAAAATTAACATTTAAATCAGCAAATAACGTTAAAATAGCAATGCTTAAGACACTTTGCTTTTATATAGTGTTTGCACCATTATCCATAGAACTTGGCGATTTGTATTTGGTTAAAACCTTAGGTTGGAACGAGTTTTTAGTAATGCTTTGTTCAATGATTATAAATTTCATTACAGAATTTTTATATCAAAGATTTTTTGTTTACGGCAAATCTTGTGATACTGCTGTTAAAAAAAGTAAATAAAGAGCAAATAAAAAATGAGCAAGAAATTAGACAACAAGTATAGAAAAAAGGGCGTTGTATATAAAATATGCGCCCCTTTCGTTAGACTTTTTTATAGAAAAGTTAAATTTATAGGTTTAGAAAATCTGCCAGAAGAATCTTGTGTTATTATAGGTAATCACGCACAAATGCACGGCCCAGCAAATGCTGAACTAAATTTTCCAACCAAAAAACTCATTTGGTGCGATGGACCTATGATGGTAAGAAAGGAATTCCCAAAATATGCATATAACAATTTCTTTGGTGGAAAGCCTAGCTTTTTTCAAAAACTTTTTGTTCGCTTATTAACGCCTTTAATAACAAACATTTTCAATAATGCAGATGCTCTTCCTGTCTATCGAGATATGCGTATTATGAAAACTTATAAGGCAACGACAGATGTTTTAGAGCAGGGCGTAAATGTGGTTATTCTTCCAGAATGTCCAGAAGAATTTAACGAGATTACAAACAAGTTTAACGAGTATTTTGTAGATGTTGCAAGGTTTTATTATAAGCACACAGGCAAAGAACTTGATTTTGTGCCTATGTATTACTGCAGGGAGTTGAGAAAGACCTTGTTTGGCAAGTCTATTAAGTTTGATGCAAATGCCCCTATAGAAACAGAAAGAAAGCGTATTTGCGAATATTTAATGGGGGAGATAACACTTTTGGCAAAAACCTTGCCACCACATAGGGTTATTCCATTTAATAATGTAAAAAAGAAAGACTACAAAATGTCAAAATAAACAATGAAAAAAGTCAGTGATTTTCACTGACTTTTTTTAAAGTTGGGATTGAAAAGGTATTTATAACAATTAAATGTTACTTTAATGTTAGTAAAATAAATGACATTTTGAACATTGTCGGTAGAAAAAGTTAATGAAATTTTGCTATCCATTATATTTACAATATCAACATTATAAGAGTAAGATTTTTGCGTTGATGTTTTAGATGTTGTTAGATTGTTTTTTTGAAAACCTATTAGGTCAGATGTTAAAATGGTAAGTTCATATTTTGGTGCACCTGCCCACATAAAATCAGGCAAAAGAGAGTCCTTTTTATAATGAACCGAATAACTAATGGTTATATTCATATAGTATCCTCTAATGTTTAACTCATCTAAATCAAAACCACTAGGTGTAATAAGATACGAAACACTTGA
>JAZOMM010000210.1:0-2282 GCA_045653965.1 Christensenellaceae bacterium
TGCTTAAAGGCACTTATGGAAAGATTGACACTGTGTTTGTTGGTGTTCCAGGTGACTTTACTAAGGTGTTTATAAGAGATGGTCAACTTTCTTTTTCTAAAAAGAAAAAGATAACAGATGAAGATGTTGATGCGTTATTTGATTCGGCTTTTGTAATGTCTTCAACAAAGCACACGCTTATAAATCGTTCTGCTATCGTTTATGAATTAGATGATTTTAGAAGGCTTGCAAATCCTGTTGGTGCAAATAGTGAAATACTTAGTGGTAAACTTTCTTTTATCGTTTGCAGTAATTATTTTATAGAAATCGTAAAACAAACATTAATTAGTGCTGGTTTTTCAGCAGTTGAGTGCGTTTCAAGTGCACTTGCACAAGCCTTATATTTAGTAGAAGCAGAAACAAGAGATAGAATAGCAATTATTGCTGATATTGGATATATTACATCAACTTTTAGCATTATCCAAGGCGATGGAATATTGTTCCAAAAAGCATTTAATTTTGGTGGTGGTTATATCACGGCAGAACTTGTAGAAAGATTTGCAGTTAACTTTGATGTCGCAGAAAGATTAAAGAGAAAGGTTAATCTAAGTTCAATTTGTTCTGGTGGTAGTTTTGATGTTTTAGATGGCGAAAACGGTGAGTATTACCCTATAAATGATGTTAAAGAAAGTGTAAAGAAAAGCCTTGATATTTTGTGCGAAAATCTTGCACTTGCTTTTGAAGAGTCGGGTTATGTTATACCAGATTATGTTCCATTATTTATTACAGGTGGTGGAATAACATATCTAAGGGGCGCTAAAGAGCATGTTTCAAATAGACTTGGAATGAATGTTGAAGTGCTTGTTCCAAAAGTTCCACTAATGGACAAGCCTATTGAGTCTACAGTGCTTTCGCTTTTAGATTTAGCATTAGAGCAAAACAAAAAATAGATATACTAGCATAGAAAATATGCGATTACCATAAATAAGGAGATTTTTATATGTACGGACAATATGGACAAGAAACAGTAACAACAAACACAGCAGTTATAAAAGTTATAGGTATAGGTGGCGGTGGCTGTAACGCCGTAAATAGCATGATTTCTGCAAATGTATCAAGTGCAGAATTTATTGCAGTTAATACTGATAATCAAGCACTTATGCTTTCTAAGGCAAATAGATGCTTGCAAATAGGTGAAAAACTTACTAAAGGCTTAGGCGCCGGTAGTGACCCAAATGTGGGCGAAGCAGCAGCAGAAGAGTCTAAGGAAGAAATTACAGCGCTTTTACAAGGCACAGACCTTTTGTTTATTGCAGCAGGTATGGGCGGTGGCACAGGTACGGGTGCGGCATCAGTTGTTGCTCGTATTGCTCGTGAACTTGGCGTTCTTACCGTTGCCGTTGTTACAAAACCTTTCTCTTTTGAAGGAAGGGTAAGAAATGAAAATGCAAACAAAGGTATTGCAAACCTTAAAAAATATGTTGACACATTGGTCGTTATACCTAACGATAAATTGTTACAATTCTTGCCACCACAAACAGGTATGCTAGATGCGTTTAAGGTTGCAGACGATATGCTTAGACAAGGTGTTGTAAGCATTGTTGACCTTATTGCAACACCATCGCTTATTAACCTTGACTTTGCCGATGTTAACACAGTTATGAGAAATCAAGGTTTGGCACATATGGGCATTGGTAGGTCTAAAGGTGAAAATCGTATTATAGAAGCCGTTAGACAAGCAGTTTCAAGCCCACTTCTAGAAACAACAATCGAAGGTGCTAAATCAGTTATCTTAAATGTAACAAGTGGTAAAGATATTACTCTTAGTGAAGTAAATGAAGCATCTATGCTTGTTCAAGGCATAATTGATGAATCTGCTAATATCATTTTTGGTGCAACAGTTGATGAAAATATGGTTGACGAAGTTAAAATTACAATTATTGCAACAGGTTTTGCACCAAATAATGTAGAAAAAGAAGAAGTTGCTATTAAGCCGGTTATCAATTTTAATGACAATAATGAAAAAGTTCAAGATGATGTTCCACCACTACTAAGAGAGTTTGAACAAGAAAACAATGCTATAGTAGAAGAACAAGAACAAGTTGAAGAAGTGGCTGAACCTATAGAAGTTGAAGAACCACAAGCAACAGTTGAATTAAAAAAGGAAAGAGAACTTCCTGCATTTATGAGAAAACTCTTTAGAAAATAGTGGGTAAAATTTAAAGAAATTTCTTAAAATGAAAAAGATGGATTTTAGTCCATCTTTTTTAAAGGTTAAAAAGACTTTTGTTTTAAAGGTAAGG
>JAZOMM010000211.1:0-2005 GCA_045653965.1 Christensenellaceae bacterium
TTGTCAAGACTTTCAATCAAAGCATCGTTAACGCCAAGTTTTCCTACTTGTGTTATTGGTTCTATTTTTTGTGCTATTGTCCTTAAAGCACTTCTTTCTTTTGATGTTAACATATTTTTATTTCCTTAAATTTTATTTTAATCTTAGTATAGGCTGTTGAGCGAATTAGTCTACGAACTCAAATTCTTCGCCACCGATAATAACGGTTGATTTGTCGGTTGCTCCCATTTTTCTAAGTTCTTTTATAATGCCCCTATCCCTTAAAACCTTGTGAAGATATGCGAGCGAGTGCATATCATCCATAACAACGTTTCTCTTAAGCACGTCGACAAGTGTGCCTTCGATAATAAAGGTTTCGCCTTCTTTGTAAATTTCATAATCGAGTTTATCAGGTTTTGTATAGTTAAACTCTTCATACTCAAGTGGCTTAACAGGTGGAAGTTTAATAAGGGTGTCATAAATAACTTTTTTAAGTTTATCAAGCCCTTCGCCTGTGATAGCAGAAACAGGTATTACCCTATATTTTCTGCCTATTTTTTCCTTAAACTCTTTTAGTTTTTCTTCAGCACCATAAATATCACACTTATTAGCAACTACGATTTGCTTTAGTTTTGAAAGCGTTTTGCTATAACTTTTAAGTTCGGTATTGATTTTAACAAAATCATCATAAGGGTCTCTTTCTTCAACGCCAGAAATATCCACCACGTGAACGAGCATTCTTGTCCTTTCAATGTGCTTTAAAAACTCTATGCCAAGCCCTGCACCTTCGCTTGCACCTTCAATAAGACCAGGGATATCGGCAACTACAAACTGATTATCGTAATATTCGGCAATGCCAAGGTTTGGAGAAAGTGTTGTAAAGTGATAGTTTGCAATCTTTGGTCTTGCCCTTGTAATCTTGCTTAAAATTGTTGACTTGCCTACATTTGGGAAACCAACTAATCCAACATCGGCAATAGTTTTAAGTTCTAATATAACTCTATGTGCTTCTGTCTTTTCGCCTGTTTGAGAAAAGTGTGGGGTATGCCTTCTTGCATTGGCAAACCTTGCGTTGCCCTTGCCACCATCACCACCGACCAAAACGACCTTTTGTTGACCTTCGGTGAACATATCGGCAATAACATTTCCTGTTTCTTTATCTCTAATAACCGTGCCAAGTGGAACTCTTAAAATAAGGTTCTCACCAGCCTTACCAAAGCAGTTTTTAGAGCCACCTTGAGTGCCGTTTTCTGCCACATATTTGGTTTTATAATAATAGTCTATCAAACTATTTAGCGATTTATCGGCAACGAAAATAACATCGCCACCCTTACCACCATCGCCACCGTCTGGGCCACCAGACACCTTGCCTTTATAGTGTATGAAAGAAGTGATACCACTTCCACCATCGCCTGCTTTAATTGTTATCAATGCTCTATCTACAAACATAATTCACCTTTACTTTTTTATTTTCTTTTCGCAAAGCAATTTTATTGGGCAATTTTCGCAGTTAGGTTTTTGTGCTTTGCAATAACTTCTTCCTAAATAAATTAGATAATGGTGGGATTTCGACCAGTCCTTTTTATCTAAAATTTTCATAAGCCCCTTTTCGGTTTGAAGGGGACTATTTGCACTAACTAGCCCTATTCTATTTGCAACCCTAAACACGTGTGTATCAACGGCGATAGCATCGCCCTTAAAAGCCACGCTATATACGACGTTTGCAGTTTTTCTGCCCACGCCACTAAGCGTTTGCAACTCTTTTAACGTGCTTGGAACTTGTCCGTTAAACTTGTCTATAATATCACGGCTCAAAGACAAAATATGCTCTGCCTTAGAACGATAAAGCCCGCAAGAAAAAATGTATTTTTCAAGTTCTTCTTGCGAAAGCAAAAGCATTTTTTCGGGCGTGTTATACCCCTTAAACAACTCGCTTGTGACAAGGTTAACCCTTTGGTCTGTGCACTGAGCAGACAAAACCACAGCCACCAAAAGTTCAAACGGCGTTGAAAAGTTTAGCGCTGGC
>JAZOMM010000212.1:0-11827 GCA_045653965.1 Christensenellaceae bacterium
ATGACCTTTTTGCGCTTTGAAATGGGAGTTAAAGATTATAACTCAGCCGTTGGAGCAATAGAGTTAGATTACGACATGACGGGTGGTGTTTATTATACTTTGTCTTTAAATCAAAGTGATGAAGACCAACAAGTAAGTGAAGAACAAACAAAAGAAGTTGCTAAAGAAATCGGTCAAAGACTTGAACTTTTAGGTTACACAACCTATATGGTTAAAGCCGTTAAAAACACCGATAAGGATATTCAAGATTTTGAAATTAGAATAGAAATCAAAGACAACGTAAATGCAGATGATGACGTTTTTGCTGCCGTTGCCTATGGTGACATTAAATTCTATGGTGGTTCTGAAGCAAATCCAACAACTCAAATATTAAAAGATATTGATGTTATTGAAGATGCAGCATTTTATGGTGCAGTAGAAGATGGTGTTTATGCATTGACTGTAAAGTTTACAGAACAAGGCAGAGATGCATTACTTGATGAAATTGGCGATTCTGTTTATTTCCTCAAAATAACTTGTGGCGTTAATGAAAATAACGAAGAAATAGTTTTGTACAACTCAGACAAAGATGCTCCATTTGACACATCGGCTATAAACAACGATGCTAGAGAGATAGGTTTATATGCAGGTTCAGAGCAATCAGCAAAACAAATGGCAATGCTCTTTAAGTATGGTGGCATTGATTATAGATATGATATTGCAAACAATGGCACAGGCATAACAATCACATCTGCGTTTGGCGAAGATTTGGCGTTAAAGAGCATGGTTGCAATAATAACATTTGTTGTTGTAGCACTTGCACTTATGATAATCGTTTACAAAGGTCTTGGCATTATGTCAGCATTATCAACACTCATCTTTATCTTGGCAGAAACATGGCTTCTCATTGGCGTACCAGGAATAGTTGTAAGTTTAGGTAGCATAATAGGTATAATCGGTGCAACACTCGTATGCATATTTGCTATGATAACGCTATTACAAAAGATTAAGGGTAGTTTTGAAAACACACAAAAAACAGTTAAGGCATCGATTGGCAAAGGATTTAAGGAAGCACTTTTACCAACAATTAATATGCACGTGGTAGTTGGTGTAGTAAGTTTATTACTTTTCATCTTTGCAAGTGGATTAGTAAAGAGTTTTGCAATAACATTTGGCATAGGCGTGGTAGTATCACTTATCGCAAACCTAGTATTTACAAGAATGTTCAATGCCTTGATTATGCCACTTATCAGTAATAAAGAAAAATTCTTTAACATAAAGAAAGAAGAAATCGTTAGCGAAGAGGTGTAATTATGAATAGTTTAATGGGTAAAATGAAATATTTTGTAATCTCTTGCTTAGTTATCTTAGTTGTCGGAATGACATTACTTGGAATTTTTGGTTTAAACCAACCTGTTGATTATAGCGATAGTTATGAAATCAATGTTAGCATTGCTATCGATGATGATTCATTAAAACAAGAAATGAAAGAGACAGCAGATAAATACTTTGAAGAAAAGGGTATAATCTATGCATCTTTCCAAAGCCAAGAAGATGGTATGAGTCTTATTTATAAATTCACAACCGACCAAACATCAAAAGTTCAAGAACTTAAATCTACACTTGATGCAGTTTTAAGTTTGAATCCACAAATGGGCACAAACCAAGTAAGTGTTGTTAGCAATTATACAAGCCAAAGCAGTCTTGTTCAACCACTTAAGATTTTGCTTGCATATGGCATAGCAGTTGTTGCAATATTTGTATATATGTTAATAATGAACAAACTTGCAAGTGCAGTGGCTGTAATTTGTTCATCAATAGCATCTGTGGTAATGTTTATTGCATTGATTGCAACTACTCGAATTCCAGCCCTTCCATTTTTTGAAATCTCAGCAATGATAGCAGGTATATTAGGGGCATTACTTTCAGTTTCAACTGTTGGCAGATATAGAGAAGAACTTAAAAACACTGTTGCAACTAAATTCTCAGTAAAAGATATTGCAGAAAATGTTGCAAAAACTGAAAGCAAAAAATACCTTTACACATTAGTTGCTGTGTTAATTGCAAGCGTAGCCGTATCAGCCTTCTTTATGAGATATATGCTAATTATCGGTGGACAACTCTTAATTGCAGGACTTGTATCAGTAGCGTGTGCTTATTTTATAACGCCATTACTTTGGACTGCTATAAAGGGCAAGCATAAAAACGCAAAAGCAATTGAAAAAGAATAATTTAAATTAAATCAATAAAACTAAAAGCAGAAAAGGGAATTTTGGTTATTTTTTAAGGCGAAATCTTTTTTCGCCTTATTCGATTTTAAAAGCATATGAAAATAGTTTATGGTGAAAAACTTAATAGCGAAAAAGAGCAATTAGTTAGTCAAATTGCTTTAAGTTGCAATATCACTTTTGATACTGCAAGGCTTTTGTTTTACCGTAAACAAGATACCGTAGAAAAAGTTAAGCGTTTTTTAAATCCAAGCAAGCAAGGTTTTCACAACCCAGCGTTGCTCAGTGGTATAGATAGTGCCTTAGAAAAAATTAAAAATGCCAAACTTCTCTCACAAAACGTGCTTATTTTTGGCGACTATGATGCTGATGGCGTGTGCGCAACAACAGTTTTATATAACTGCTTAAAAGATTATGGCATTAAATCAATTTCTATGTATATTCCAGAGCGCACAGAAGGTTATGGACTTAATATAGAAACTATTGAAAGGCTAAGACAAAATAATAATATAGACCTTATAATAACGGTTGACTGTGGCATAAGCGATTATGAAAAGATAGAAAAACTCAAAGAGTTAGGCATAGACGTAATAGTGACAGACCATCACGAACCACCTGAAATTTTGCCAGACTGCATTAGGATAAATCCAAAACTTTCTGGTGGGGCCTATCCATTTGATGGGCTTTGTGGTGCAGGCGTTGCTTATAAATTAGGCTATGCACTTATTGGCGAAAAGGCAAACGACTATTTAGACTTTGTTGCACTTGCAACGGTGGCTGATAGTATGGAACTTGTTAACGAAAACAGGGATATCGTTGCTGAAGGCTTAAAACTCTTTAATAAGTCTAACAAACTTCGCCTATGTATGAAATACCTACTTGGTGATAACTCAAAAACAGTAGTGGCACAAACACTTGCCTATGCTATTGCCCCACGAATTAATGCTGGTGGAAGAATGGGCGATGCAAATTGTGCACTAAAACTTTTTACAAGCACCAACCCAAATGAAATTTATGAACTCGCCGTAAAACTAAATAGTTATAACATAGAAAGGCAAACTTGGTGCGATAAAATTTATCGTGAAGCAAAAGAAAAAATACAAAAATATTCGTTAAATAAACGCAACGTAATTTTAGTTAAAGATGAAAATTGGCAAACGGGTTTTGTTGGAATAGTTGCAGCAAGACTAGTTGAAGACTTTGCTAAGCCAGTAGTAGTTTTTGCTGGACAAGACGACTTTTTGAAAGGCTCTGCAAGAAGCGTTGAAGGAATAAATATTTACGAAGCGATAAACGCCAACAAAGATTTACTAATGTGCTTTGGTGGGCACTCTCAAGCGGCAGGCGTGTCTGTTGCTAAGCAAAACTTTATGGCATTTGAAAGGGCAATAAATGACTATATAAGCGAAAACTATGAAATGCTTAACCCAACGCCAACTACATATGTAGAGTGGGATATAGAAGGCGAGTTCCCTAAGCAATTTGCAAAAGAACTTGAACTTTTAGAGCCATTTGGCGTAGGCAATAAAAGTCCATTATTTAGCACACAGGTGGGCAAGGTTAAGGCAAACCCATTAAAAGAAAATTCACCACACTATTCGTTTAGGTCAGAGTGTTTGGAAATGCTTAACTTTAATGGCGAAAAAGACGTGGCAACACTCAGTATGCCTGTTCCTAAAAAAATTGTGTTTGAAATCAATGTTTCTTCTTTTAAAGGAAAGGAATACATAAAGGGATATGTAAGGTCTATAAATGTAGACTTTAGCGATATGTCTAAACTTTACTTGCATGCATTAAACAATCAATTAGACAGCATTTTAAATGAGCAAGGCGAGTTTAAGACTTTAGATAAAACCAATTTGCCACCTATGGAAAGGGCAGGAACGCTTTACGTTATAAGCAACTTAAAAAATCTAAACGAGTATAAACAACTTGTGGGGTTAAATAAGAGTTTTGCTAAACCTGAAAGCAAAAACCTAATAAGTGAAATAGTGTATGCCCCAGCAGATATTCCACAAGGCTACGAAAGGGTAATATATTTAGATAGACCAATAACGGTTGAAAACACAACAGCAAAGACATATGTTGTAAAAGACCTAGTGGGCTATGACATTATAAAGAAATTAGAAGTTGAAAGGGGATATTTTTCGCAAGTATTTTCTTACTTAGTATCCCTACAAAACAAGCCGTTTTTTGATATTATAGACTTTGTAAACTCAAACTCAGCAAGTTTTGAAAAAGAAAGTTTTCTATTTGCACTAAAAGTGTTTATTGAACTAAACATATTTTCAGTTAATAACAAGGTTTTTACCTATAACGAAAAAGTTAAAAGCGCATTGACAAACTCCAAAATATATAGTAAAATTGTACTATTAAAGGGAAATTATGTTTGATATATTAAAGCGTATTGAAGAAAAATACATTGGCAAAGATTTAGCGCTTTTAAGGCGTGCCTATGATTTTGCAAAAGAAGCACACGCCAATCAAAAGCGTGCATCGGGTGAAGAATATTTTATTCACCCATGTACTGTTGCGCAAATTTTGATTGATTTAGGGCTAGACTCAGCAACTGTTGCTGCGGCCTTTTTGCACGATGTAATCGAAGATACTGCTGTTTCTGAAGGTGATATTAAAAAAGAGTTTGGCGCTGAAGTTTTAGAACTTGTTCTAGGCGTTACAAAACTTGACAAGATTCAATTTACATCAAGGGAAGAAGAGCAAGCCGAAAACTTTAGAAAGATATTCGTTGCAATGGCAAAGGATATAAGGGTAATCATTATTAAACTTGCCGATAGACTTCACAATATGCGCTCTCTTAACTTTTTATCAACCGAAAGACAACAAAGAATGGCAAGAGAAACGCTTGACATATACGCACCACTTGCGCATAGGCTTGGCATTTCTCAGGTTAAGTGCGAACTTGAAGATTTGTGCTTAAAATATCTAGAGCCAGACTTTTATGAATATTTAACAACCAACATTGAAGAAAGGGTAAAAGCCAATACAGACTTTGTTGACCAAGTTCTAACCGAGGTTAAGCAAATTTTAAGCGACTCTAAAGTTAGTGGCGAAGTTTATGGCAGAAAGAAACACTTATATAGCATATATAGAAAGATGAAAGAGCGTAGCAAAACGCTTGACCAAATTTATGACCTTGTTGCTATTAGGATTTTAGTAAACACCGTTGATGAGTGTTATGAAGTGTTTGGGAAAATTCACCACAAATGGAAACCTATTCCAGGCAGAATTAAAGACTATATAGCAACGCCAAAGCCAAACATGTATCGTTCGCTTCACACAACGGTAGTCACAAACTTTGGCAAAATTTTTGAAATTCAAATAAGAACATACGAAATGAACCACGCTGCAGAATATGGTATAGCAGCGCACTGGAAATATAAAGAAAAGAAACAAGTTGCAGATGACCTTGACACACGCCTTTCTTGGATAAGAGAAGTTATGGAGTGGCAAGGTGGCTTAAAAGACAGCAAGGAATTTTTAAACTCGCTTAAGGGTGACATATATAGTTCAGAAGTTTTAGTATTCACACCAAAGGGCGATGTCATAAGCCTTCCAAAAGAAGCAACACCACTCGACTTTGCTTATAATATTCACTCGGCAGTCGGCAATAAATGTGTGGGCGCAAAGGTTAACTCTAAAATCGTGCCACTAAACACAATTTTATCGGCAGGCGATGTTGTCGAAATCATAACTTCGCAAAACTCTAAAGGTCCTTCTTGGGACTGGCTCAAAATAGTAAAGAGTTCAAGCGCAAGGGTTAAGATAAGACAATTCTTTAAGCGTGAAATGAAAGAAGAAAACGGCAAGACGGGCAAGGTTATGCTCGATGCCGAAGCAAAGCGTAGGGGGTACACCCTAAGCGAACTTTTAACCGATGATTCTTTTGAACACATCTCAAGCAAAATGGCGTTTAACAGCCAAGACGAAATGTTTTCATCAATCGGTTATGGCGCAGTTTCATCAAGCCAAGTTATCGTTAAACTTATCGACTATCAAAGAAAGAGCCAACCACAACAAGAAGTTACAAAATATTTTAAGAGCAATAAGTCATCATCAAGTGGGGTAAAAGTAAAGGGTATGGCAGGCCTACTTGTTAGGTTTGCAGGTTGTTGTAACCCTGTTCCAGGTGATGAAATCGTTGGATTTATTTCTCGTGGGCATGGGGTTACCGTGCATAGAAAAGATTGCCCTAACCTAACTAACACCGAACACGAAAGGCTTATTGAAGTTTCTTGGGCAGAAGATGCTGTTGGTGCATATAACGCAAGCATAAAGGTTATAGGCAACACCCAAGCCGAAGTTTTGACAATAGTTGCAACAGCAGTTGCGCAACTTAAACTCGATATAGTTTCAACAAACGGCAGAACGGACACCAAGGCTAAGCAAGCGACTATAGAGTTTGGCATAAGGCTTAACAATAAAGAAGAATTAGACAGCCTTATAACAAAACTAAAACAAGATTCAAAGATAATAGATGTATTTAGGACGGCAAATTGATGAAATTATATCATTTACAGTCGGGCCCACTAAATGTAAACTCATATTTTTTAGTAAATGACTTTGGGCAAGCAGTGGTTATAGATAGTGGCGAAAACTATAAAAAAATAAAACAAGTATGCGAGCAGTATGGCTTTATTATTAAGGCAGTTTTATTGACTCACGCACATTTTGACCATGCTGGCAACGCAAAAAAGTTGCAAGATGACGGCGCTAAAATTTATATAAGCAAAATAGATGCTCCAAAACTTCTTAACGAAGATAATTTAAGTGGTGATTTTGGAAGAAAGTTTGATTATTTAACTGCTGACTATACCTTTAGCGATGGCGATGAACTAAATGTTTGCGACATAAAAATTAAGGTTATTGCAACACCGGGGCATACTGATGGCTCAGTTTGTTTTATGGTGGATAACAGCCTTTTCACAGGGGACACTCTCTTTTATGGAAGTGTTGGAAGAACGGATTTTAAGAGTGGCAATAGGGAGCAAATGGTAATGTCGATAAAGAAACTATTTAATCTTGATGGCGACTATACCGTTTATCCGGGGCACGATGGCTTTACCACTCTTGAGAGAGAAAGAAAATATAACATTTTTGCAGAATATGATTGATACAAATATAGAATTTTTAAGTTGCGACTTAAATGAAGTATTAAATTTATTTCAAAGTGGCAATGATATAAAAGTAAAGCACCAATTCAAAGAGAGTGATGGCAAGTTTGTAAACACAATAACCATAAACGGAAAGGTGTTTGCTTATGGCAACTTCGTGGGGGAAATAACAGACCCTATATGTCATAAACGATTGCTTAAAAGGTATGCAAAACTATCCCTTTATAAAGCCCTTTCAAAGTTTTTTGAAAAAGAACTTCCTTGGGGTGCACTAACCGGCATAAGACCAACAAAACTTGCCTACCAACAAATAAAAGAAAGTGGCGAGTTTGAAGAGTTTTTTATTAATACGATGAAGGTTAGCGAGAACAAGACTAATCTTATAAAAAAGGTGCTTGATAGTCAAAAGGATATTTATAAAATAGATGAAGAAAACACCGATTTTTTTGCATTTATTCCCTTTTGTCCATCAAGGTGCAAATATTGTTCGTTTATCAGTGCAGATATAAAGAGTGCACAAAAGCACGTTGATGAATATGTAGATGCCTTAATTGATGAGATTAATTTTAGCAAAAAGTTTATAAAAAAATTAAGGAGCATTTATATCGGTGGTGGCACACCCGTTGCCCTATCGAACAGTCAATTAGATAAAGTGCTTTCGGCGATAGACAGCATAAACACGGGGGTTGAATATACCGTTGAAGCAGGTAGACCTGATGCAATTACCAAAGAAAACCTACAAATACTTAAAAATCACGGTGTAACAAGAATTTGTATAAACCCACAAACCTTTATAGATAAAACGCTAGTAACCCTTGGCAGAAATCACACTGCAAGTCAAGTGGAAGAAAAATATTTAATGGCAAAAGAAATGTTTGACATAAATATGGACCTAATAGCAGGACTAGAGGGCGAGAGTTATGAAGACTTTAAGTATAGTTTAGATAAAGCAATATCGCTTAGCCCAGAGAACATAACGGTGCATACGCTATGCATTAAAAAAGGCTCAAGACTTGCTGAGTCGGAGCAATACTTAAGTGGAGAAGTTGTTTCGGATATGGTAGAATACGCACACCAAAACCTATCTAAAAGTGGGTATATGCCATACTACTTATATCGCCAAAAATATATGGCAGGCAACTTAGAAAATGTGGGATACACAAAGCCAAACAAAGCGTGCGTGTATAACATAGATATCATGGAAGAAATTTCAAACAACGTTGCTTGTGGTGCAAACGCCATAAGTAAAAGGATATTTAATGGTGGGGAGAGAATAGAACGCTCTGCTTCGCCAAAAGATGTTTTGACATATCTAAACAAATTAGATATAATAAAAAAAGACAAAGAAAAACTATTTTTCGATTAGGCTTATAAATAAAGTCTTTTAGCAAATAGGAAAAGGAGAAAAATAATGAAACTTATCACTTTTGCAATACCATGTTATAACTCGGCAGAGTATATGGGTAAATGTATTGACTCACTATTAAAGGCAGGCGAAGAAGCCGAAATTTTGATTGTAAACGACGGCTCAACAAAGGATAATACAGCAGAAATAGCAGATAAATATCAAAGTGAGTATCCAAGCATTTGCAGGGCAATTCATAAAGAAAATGGTGGGCACGGTTCTGCTGTAAACGAAGGCATTAAAAATGCAACAGGCAAATATTACAAGGTTGTTGACTCTGATGACTGGGCTGATGAAGAAGCCTTAAAAAAGGTTATGGAAACTATTCGCTCATTTGAAGGTAAAGAAGAAGTTCCCGATGCAATTTTAACAAACTATGTATATGAACATACTTATAGCAACTCGCAAAGGGTTGTTCATTATAGAAAGAAATTGCCTAAAAATAGACTTTTTAATTTTGAAGAAAGCAAAAAGTTTGGCGTTGGTCAGTTTTTGGCAATGCACAGCGTAATTTATAGAACGCAAATTTTAAGAGACATAAACTTAGAACTTCCAAAGCACACTTTTTATGTGGATAATATCTTTGTATATACGCCACTTCCATTTATCGAAAAGTTCTATTATTTAGATGTTGACCTATATAGATACTTTATTGGCAGGGAAGACCAATCAGTTAATATTAAAAATCAAATAAAAAGAAACGACCAGATGCTTAGAGTTGCAAAAATAATGGTTAGCAAGTATAATGTGGTTGAATTTAAAAAAGAACGCCCAAAACTATGCCATTATATGAAAGAATATTCTTATATCATTGTGGTATTGTCAAGTATTTTCTTAATTTTAGAAGGCACCAAAGAAGCGCTTGCAAAGAAGAAAGAATTATGGCAATATCTAAAGGAAAATGCACCATATGTATATAAGAAGTGTAAGCATAAGTTTACAGCGATAACCAAGTATAATAACAAATTTATGCTTGGATTAAGCAAAATTGTGTATTCAATAGCAAGAAAAAAACTAAAAGCCAACTAAAAAATAGTAAATTACTATTAAAAGTAGTTTACAAACAGATAAAATTTTGATATACTAAATAGGCTGATACTTTAGGCAAGGTTTTGTGGTTCTCCACCCAATGCTTTGTTTAAAGCGAATTAATCCATAAATTATAGGAGGTAAAAACAATATGGAAAAGGCAAAAAAGGCAGAAATAATCGCAAAATTCGGTCGTCACGAAGGTGACACAGGTTCAGCAGAAGTTCAAATCGCACTTTTGACTGAAAGAATCAATCATTTAAACGAACACTTGATTATCAACAAACACGATAATCACAGCAGACGTGGTCTTATGAAAATGGTTGGTGAAAGACGCGGTCTTTTAAAGTATTTGCAAGAAATCGATATTGAAAGATACAGAAAGATTATTGCAGATTTAAATTTGAGAAAGTAAAAAAATTAAGGCGGCATAATTCTTGTCGCCTAATTTTTCTAAAATGCCATTTTTAAAAAGTAATTTTGTTTGGGCGTAGGTTGCGTCCAACTTCAATAAAAATTAGAGTAGAAACAGGAGACAAAAATGACAGAAAATTTTAGAGTATTTAAGACTACAGTTGGTGGCAGAGAACTCATTGTTGAAACAGGCAAATATGCTGAACAAACAAATGGTTCATGCATCATCAAATGTGGCGAAACAGAAGTTATGGTCAATGTTACAATGGCACCACAACCTCGTGATGGAATGGATTACTTCCCACTCGGCGTTGACTTTGAAGAAAAGATGTATTCTATCGGCAAGATTCCAGGGGGCTTCAAAAAGAGAGAAGGTAGAGCATCTGACAAAGCCATTTTAACATCAAGACTTATTGACAGACCTATTCGTCCACTTTTCCCAAAAGGACTTTTCAACGACGTTGTTGTTATTGCAACTGCACTTTCAGTTGAACCAGACATTCAACCAGAACCACTTGCAATGCTTGGTAGTTCAATTGCAATCAGCATTTCAGACATACCATTTGCAGGTCCAACAGGTAGCGTTGTTGTAGGTTTAGTTGATGGCGAATACATCATCAACCCAGATTGTGCACAAAGAGAAAAGAGCATGCTTACACTTAACCTTGCTGGTACAAAAGATGCTATCATGATGGTTGAAGCAGGTGCAAACGAAATCTCTGATGACGAAATGGTTGGTGCAATTTTATTCGGTCACGAAGAAATCAAGCGTCTTTGCGCTTTCCAAGAACAAATCATTGCAGAAATTGGCAAGCCAAAGAAGGAAATTGAACTCTATCATGTTCCAGAAGAAATCGACAGTGCTGTTAGAGCATATGCAAACGATATGCTTGACAAAGCACTTGACACATTTGATAGACACGAAAGACAAGTTGGTCAAGACAATGTAGAAAAAGACTGCTTAAATCACTTTGCAGAAATCTTCCCAGATTCAGCAAGAGAAATCAAAGATGCTCTTTACTACATGACAAAAGAAAAAATCAGAGCAAAAATCACAAACACAGGTATTCGTCCAGACGGAAGAAAACTTGATGAAATTAGAAAGATTTGGTGTGAAGCAGGCGTTCTTTCAAGAGCACACGGCTCAGGCGTGTTCACAAGAGGTATGACACAAGTTATGTCAACTTGTACACTTGGAATGCTCAGCGAAGCACAAAAACTTGAAGGTCTTGATGGTGAAACATCTAAGAGATATATGCACCAATACAACATGCCAGGTTATGCATCTGGTGAAGCAAGACCATTAAAGAGCCCAGGAAGACGTGAAATTGGTCACGGTGCACTTGCAGAAAGAGCATTAGAACCTGTTATTCCAAGCGAAACTGAATTCCCATATGCAATTAGAATCGTATCAGAAGTATTAAGTTCAAATGGTTCAACATCACAAGGTAGTGTATGTGGTTCAACACTCGCACTTATGGATGCAGGCGTTCCAATCAAAGCACCTGTTGCTGGTATCGCAATGGGACTTATCAAGGATACAGAAAGTGGCAAGGTATCAATTTTATCAGATATTCAAGGCTTAGAAGACTTCCTTGGCGATATGGACTTTAAGGTTGCAGGTACAGAAAAGGGTATCA
>JAZOMM010000213.1:0-1670 GCA_045653965.1 Christensenellaceae bacterium
GCCTTTTTTGCACTGTTTTGACCGATTATATACTTGTCTAATTCGTTAACTATTTGTTTTGGACTTAACTGCATATTTCTCCCCCTTAAATAACTTCACAAGTGATGTTGTCGTTTGTAAACACGCAAATTTCACTTGCAATTTTAAGTGATTTTTTAGCAATTTCTTCAGGCGAATAATCGGTTTCTTTTGACAGTGCTCTTGCTGCTGCAAGTGCATAGTTTGCAGCACTACCGATAGCGCACACGCCACCATCTGGCTCGATAACTTCGCCTGTGCCTGAAACAACTAGCAAGGTGTCCTTATCAGCAGTAATCATCATTGCTTCTAACTTTCTTGCCTTATCAGAGCGCCAAAGTTCTGCAAGTTCAACAGCACTTCTCATTAAATTGCCTGAATATTTGTTTAGCATTTCTTCAAACCTTTCAGAAAGTGTAAAAGCATCAGAAACAGAGCCTGCAAAACCTAAGATTACATTGCCATTATATATTCTTCTAACCTTAACGGCATTGCTCTTAAATATAACAGATTGCGACATTGTAACTTGCCCGTCGCCAGCGATTGCCGTTTTTCCGTTCTTTTTAACGGCACATATCGTAGTCCCCTTAAATTCTATCATATCTCGTTCTCCTTTTTGAAATTCTCTACTTCATTTAAACTTCTCTCAGCCATAAGCCTTTTTCTTTCTGCCTTGTCCCTAACTATTCTATCGAGTGGGGGCAATATGCCAAAGTTTGCGTTCATTGGTTGAAAATCTTTGTTTTCAGTAGTTATATATTTTGCTAGGCTTCCTAGCACTGTATTTTGAGAAATAGGCTTAACTTCTTTTCCCTTAAGTTTATTATATAAGTAAATTGCCGTCATAAGTCCACTTCCTGCACTTTCAACATACCCTTCAACACCTGTTATTTGACCTGCAAAATAGGTTTTTGGACTTTCCTTGAGCGAATAATCTTCAGATAAGGCTTTTGGCGAATTGATAAAGGTGTTTCTGTGCATAACTCCATATCTAAGATATTCGGCATTTTTTAATGCGGGAATATTTGCAAAAACCCTTTTTTGAGCACCAAAAGTTAGGTTTGTTTGAAATCCCACTAGGTTATACATGGTTCCATTTGCATCTTCTTTTCTAAGTTGCAAGCAAGCATACGCCCATCTTCCCGTTTTAGGATTGGTTAGCCCCACTGGTTTAAGTGGGCCGAACCTAAGCGTATCCATGCCACGACCTGCCATAATTTCTATAGGCATACAACCTTCAAAGACTTTTGTATCTTCAAACTCGTGAAGCGACGCCCTTTCAGCACTAACAAGGTCTGTCATAAAGGCTAAGTATTCTTCCTTTGTCATTGGGCAATTTATATGGTCGCCATTTCCTTTATCATACCTGTCGCCAAAAAAGGCATTTTCCATGTCTATACTATCAAACTCAACGATAGGTGCTGAAGCATCGTAAAAACTTAAGTTTCCACCGACCTTTTCCTTTATGTTTTGGCTAAGTTTATCCGTTGTTAGTGGACCTGTCGCTATAACGGTATATTCATCGAAGTCGATATCTTCTATCTCTTTGCTAATGTGCGTTATGTTTGGCTCGGCATATAGTTTTTCTGTTATATACTTAGAAAACTTTTGTCTATCAACTGCTAGAGCATTTCCTGCTGGAACGCTGTTTT
>JAZOMM010000214.1:0-2525 GCA_045653965.1 Christensenellaceae bacterium
GTTGTCATATGCTTAACTGATGAAAAATCGTACTTAGAAATATCTTCTTTAATAAGCATTCTAAGCATTGTTGGTGGCGCACAGAATGTTGTTATTTGATATTTAGCAAACATAGGCAATATATCGCTTGCATCAAACCTATCAAAGTCATAAACAAAGGTAGCCGCTTCCGAAAGCCATTGTCCATAGAGTTTACCCCACATAGACTTTGCCCAACCTGTATCTGAAATTGTAAAGTGCAAACCTTCTGTATCTACAGTGTGCCAATATTTTGCCGTGTGGAAATGTCCTAATGGATATTTATGATTATGCGTTGCTATCTTTGGATAACCACTTGTTCCCGATGTAAAGAACATGAGTAGTGGGTCATCACCACATGGCGAATCTTCCGTTCTATTAAAGTGAGTGCTAAATAGCGAATATTCTTCATCAAAATTACGCCAGCCTTCCCTTGTTCCGTTAACCATAATTTTATGAACAAGGCTTGGACATTTCTCGCTTGCAATATCAACTTGATGAGCAGTGTCCCCATCAGCAGTACAAATAATAGCACTTACACCTGCTGAATTAAATCTATATTCAAAGTCGTGTTCTTGAAGTTGGTTTGTTGCTGGAATTGCAATAGCACCTAGTTTATTTAAGCCTATCATTGCAAACCAAAATTGATAGTGCCTTTTAAGAACGAGCATTACCCTATCGCCCTTTTTAATTCCTAAAGACTTAAAGTAATTTGCGCATCTTGCAGATTCCTTTTTAATGTCAGTAAAAGTAAATCTACGCTCAACCTTATCCCTTGAAACATGGAGCATTGCGAGTTTTTCTGGCTCTCTATTTGCAAGTGCATCAACTAAGTCAAATGCAAAGTTAAACTTATCTGCATTTTTGAATTTAATTGATGTTGGTGTGCCTTCACTATCCGTTTCAACATCTATAAATTTATGATATTCGCGAACTTTATCGTCCTTAACGCTTTCATTTTTTGGATAGTTAATAACTTTTTTATCTAAAGAAAGTTCAGGAATAGGCTCGCCTGTTGGATTTAGAACTATTGCATAGAATATACAATCTCTGCCGTTTACAGCAATCATGCCGTGTGGCGTGTCACTATCATAATAAATGCTGTCGCCTGGGCCTAAAACTTCTTGGTGGTCACCAATTTGAACTTTTAAGTAGCCATCGACAACGATGTCGCACTCTTGACCTGCGTGGGTTGTGAGTTCGATTTCTTTATTTTCGTTCCCTTCACTATAACCACTTCTAACATAAAGTGGCTCTGCAATCCTGTTTTGGAAGGCGTATGCTAGGTTAAAGTATGTCATGCCGTGTGCTTGTGAAATTTTTTGACCATTGCCATGGCGTGTTAAAGTATAGCCTTTAAGTTTTGGACTATAGCCTTCTATAATTTCGGTAACATTGACATTTAATGCATTTGCACAACGATAAATAAATGTAAAGTTAAGGTCACTATCGCCCTTTTCACAAGCAAGATATTCGCTTTCAGAAACGCCCGTTTTTTCAGCCATATCTTTAATTGAAAGCCCTTCGATTTCTCTAAGTTCTCTAATTCTGCCTGCCATCTCTTTAATTTTTTGGTCTAATTCTTTAATTTTTTCCATTTTTCTCTTCCTTTTTAGATAAAAAAATCGCCCCAAAGCCTATGCTTTGAGACGAGCAAAATTACCCGCGGTACCACTCAAATTGCGACAAAAACTGTCGCCACTCTTGGAATCTATCAATCCCTATGTCCTTAACGCAGCAATCACGGAAAAGTTCTACTCTCTTTTAATAAAAGATTTCTTCTTTTCAGCTCGGAAACTACAAACGCTTTAACCACCCCTATTGACTTGCACCAACCGTCATTTCTCTAAACGGGTAAATATAAAACGCCCTTTTCGTCAACGCTTTTTCTTTTTGTTAATTTTAACATAATTATATATTATTGTCAACTTTTTTTAAGCATATTTTAAAACCATGCTTTATTTTATATTGTTGCCGTATTGATTATGATTTTTCTTTTTTGTTTAGCATATTCATAAGCAATTTTTGTTCCACTTTTATGCCTACCAAAAAGTAAATCTTCTTTTGCTTTTTTTCTCATTGGTGGATTATAATTTTCATCATAATAAAACATACAATAATCGCTATCGTTTATCATTGCTTGATTTCTCTCAACATAACTTGCCTTTCCAGCAGTATATTTGGTTTTATGTTCAAATTCTTCTTCAAACCCCAACAAATGCACTTCTCTTTTTTGAAATTGCGAACATATTTTCTCCAATTTTTCCCTTTCTCTCTCTAAAATACAAGATTCACTTTTGCAAGTATATGATACTCTTTTTATCTCTAGATATTTTTCTTTTAGTTCAGTAACTATTACATGACATAAATTATCAAACTCGCTACGACTACCAAACAAAAAGATTCTCACATTATGATTAATAATTAAGTCTTCAATAATACCTTTAATTTTTTGCTTAAATTCTTGTGTATTTTCGATTTTTCTATGTCCTATAAATGAACATTTT
>JAZOMM010000215.1:0-1622 GCA_045653965.1 Christensenellaceae bacterium
TAAAAGTAGGCAAATAGCAACGCCTATTAAATGCATTTTGTTTCTAGTAAACAAAAGTTTTAAAAGCCTTTTGAGTGTACCTTTTTTTGCTTTAGGTCTTGGTCCACCTTTGAATTTTCCTCCGCCTCTTGGCATATTAAATCCTCTTGCCATAATTATTTACCTGCCTTTTCATTTTGTACCATTTGCTTAACCATGTTAGCCTGTGCATTGTTTTGTGAATAGTAAAGTTCTTGATAAATTTCATTATTTCTGATAAGTTCATCGTGAGTGCCGTAAGCAACGATTTTTCCACCATCTATAATAACAATCATATCTGCTTCTTGGATTGATGCAATGCGTTGAGCAATGATAATCTTTGTGGTTTCAGGGATATATTCTTTAAGTGCTTTTCTAATAAGAGCATCAGTTTTTGTATCAACGGCACTGGTAGAGTCGTCAAGAATTAAGATTTTAGGCTTTTTAAGAAGTGCCCTTGCAATACATAGCCTTTGCTTTTGTCCACCAGAAACGTTTGCGCCACCTTGCTCAATATGTTTGTCAAGTTCAAAGTTACCTATTTGAGAAAGTTCTAAAGCCTTCATAATTTCTTCATCGGTAGCGTTTTTATCGCCCCATTTCATATTGTCACGAACTGTGCCAGAGAATAAAACGTTTTTTTGCAAAACAACAGAAACGGCGTTTCTTAAACTTTCCACATCATATTCTCTAACATCTAAGCCACCAACTTTCACACAGCCACTTTCAACATCATATAGTCTTGGGATAAGGCTTATAAGTGTGGTTTTACTGCTACCTGTAGAGCCGATTATACCAACGGTTTGACCACTTTTAATTGCAAGGTTTACATCGGTTAGGGCATAGTGTGAGTTGCCGTTATATCTAAAGTTTACGTTTTCAAAAGATATGCTTCCATCTTTAATTTCCGTTTCAGCATTTTCTTTTGAAGAGATAGTGCTTTTTTCATCTAACACTTCTGCAATACGCTTTGCACTTGCAGTAGATATGATAAGGGTTACAAAAATCATTGAAAGCATCATCAAACTCATAAGCATTTGAAATGAATATGACATAAAACTTTGAAGTTCAGTCCATTTTAATAGTGTGTTCTTTGAGTTGATAATGAGCATAGAACCAACTATGTAAATGGCGATTAAGCCACCATAAACGCAGAAATTCATGAGTGGAGTGTTGAAAGCGATTATTTTTTCTGCTCTAGTAAAGTCGTTTTTAACATTGCTTGATGCTTTGTTAAATTTTTCTTTTTCGTAGTCTTCTCTAACGTAAGATTTAACAACACGCATACCCTTAATGTTTTCTTCAACAGATTGGTTAAGTTTATCGTATTTTTTGAAAATTTTAGTAAAGAATGGGATAGCCTTTCTCATTATTAAGAATAAACCAACAGCCAAGACAGGTATTGTGCAAATGAAAATAAGCGCCATTCTTGCGTTGATGATAAAAGACATAACTAGTGAGAAAATAAGCATAAAAGGAGAGCGAATAGCCGTTCTTATAATCATCATATAACTCATTTCAACGTTAGTTACGTCGGTTGTCATTCTTGTAACTAAACTTGAAGATGAGAATTTGTCTATGTTAGAAAATGAATAGTCTTGTAT
>JAZOMM010000216.1:0-1548 GCA_045653965.1 Christensenellaceae bacterium
GCCTCCACTTGCAAACTTTTCTTTATATTCTTCATTATAAATTTTTTCAAAAATAGCCTTAAAGTTGCCATCGTAAACCTTGCTTATAGTATCTTTTGTAGAGAACCATAGTGGAAGTTTCATATCGAGTGCATAGTTAAAGCAAGCACGAGCAAAACTCATAATAGACTTGTCGGTGTTGTGCATTGCCATAACAACGCCGTCACCATCAAACTTATGGATAGTTTTTGTAACTTCATTGCCTTCTCTATCGGTAAACACAAGTTTTGCTTCGCCATTTCCTGCCAAGCCATCTACAGCCTTATAAATATCGCCATAAGCGTGTCTTGCAATTACTATTGCCTTCTTCCAAGTTGGTATATAAGGGGTTATGCCATCTACCAAAATAGGTGCTCTAAAAACCGTGCCGTCAAGCATAGCCCTTATAGTGCCGTTAGGACTTTTATACATTTTCTTTAATGAATATTCTTCAACTCTTTGTGCATTAGGCGTGATTGTTGCACACTTAACAGCAACGCCGTATTTTTTTGTGGCATTTGCACTGTCAATGGTAACCTTATCATCAGTTTTATCCCTTTCAACCAAACCTAAATCATAATACTCTGTTTTTAAGTCAACAAATGGGCAAATTAGAATTTCCTTTATCCAACCCCACAAAACTCTTGTCATTTCATCGCCATCCATTTCAACGAGTGGCGTTTTCATCTTGATTTTATCCATAATTATCTCCTTAATTTTTCATAAGTAATTTTAGCATAGTTTTGTCTTTTTTACAAGCGTTTTGAGCCCTTACTTCCAACTGAACTAAGTATTCCTGAATTATAGTCGGTGATGTGGCTTTGTTCACGCAAGAACTTTTGCTCGCTTGCCATTATTAAACTCGTTAGCATTTTTGAAAAACCTTTCATAGTGTCAAAAAACAAATAATAGGATAGTGAGCCGGGTATAGAGTTTATTTCGTTTAGATAAACCTTGCCTTAGCTAACAAAATAGTCTATCCTTATAACCCCAGAAAAGTCTAGGTCTATGTAAACCTTTTTTGTTATTTCTTTTATTTTGTTAGATAGTTTTTTGTCAATTTTTGCAGGGAATTCTCTTTTGCCATCTTTATACTTATCCCCAAACGACAAAATTTTATCTCTAGGAATAGGTCTTTCGCACTCGGACACATTTATCACGCCCTTTTCATCACGATATACGGCACAATTTATTTCAATAAACTCTTGCAAAAATGGTTGAACAACTGCCTTTTCGCCATACTTTAAGGCATTTTCTATGGCTATAGTTAATTCTTTTTTATCTTTTGCCTTGCCTATGCCGATACTAGAGCCAAGCAGGTTTGGTTTTACAATAAGTGGAAAGTCCATTTGCTGAGCAATGCTATCAACCTGCTCAGTTCCGTTTACCACCACGCTTTTTAGAGTGGGAACTTTTTATGCCGATAAAACTAAGGCACTAAACCCCTTATCCATACTTACTGCCGATGGCAATATGCTTGATGAAGTTAGTGGAATATTGCACATTTTTAAAAGGCCACTAATTGCCCCG
>JAZOMM010000217.1:0-1617 GCA_045653965.1 Christensenellaceae bacterium
TCAACATTTATTTTGACATTTAATTTAGATAAGAAATTATCTTTGTATTGGCTGTATTTGCTATAGTTATAGCGATACAGCCTTTCTTTTATATTAAAAAAATCGCAATTTGATGAAGCCGACTTATTGACCAAACTGATAATGTTATTAGTTAAAAGTTGTTTGGTCTTTTCAACAAGTGGCTTTGGAAGTGGTGTGTTGGAAGAAAGCGAATCTTCTGCACCTGTTGAAAACACGTCACTAACTTTACAAAAAATTGATAAGTTAAAGTCTAAGTCAATGCCGTTATTAGTTGCAGTTACTTTTATAGAGTGGCTATCGTTCATAATGGTAACCAAGTAGTTGCTCTCTTTATCATTTAGTGGCACATTGTTTACAGCAATGCTCGTGCCACTAATTTTTTTGTTAAGAGCGTTAAATGTAACCGTTTCTTCTGGCGTCAGTTCTTCAACCTTTTTTCCTTTAAAAAATAAAGCAGTTGTTCTAGCATCAAAAAGGTTATTAGACTGTGTATTTGCACCTTGACTTTTTTGGTCACCACCACTAGAAACGCCACTGCCCCCACCACTAGATGAACTATTGTCATTTTTTTGACCTTCAGTTCCACTTCCGTTATCTGCACTTACAACTTTGATTAAAGGCATATATCCCGACTGATTTTTAGAGTAATATCCCGAAACGAAGGTTTTGATATCGGTTGGTGCAACGTCGTTATCAAAGTGCGTGGCTTTAAGAAGTATTTTTTGTATGGCAAAAGAAGAAATATTATCAAGTGGTGTAGAAAGTGATAAAAGTTCTTTTGCCGTTTTTTCCGAAAGAGCAACAAGGGCAGAGTCTTGAAGCCTAAGCGTTTTTGCAAAGTAGTCAAGAAGGTTAACAACATTTTCGTTTGCCAAGTTGTTTCCTAAAATAATTAGGTTGCAAAAGGCAAGTTTAGGAAACCACCCAGACACATCGCCCATTTCTTTTAATGCCTCGCCAATAGTTTTGCCTTTGCTACTAAGTTGAGCCTTTTGGTTTTCGGTGTTCGTATCAGTGGCTTCTGGCACGGCAACCTGTGCAGTTAAAATATATTCATCTTGCTCTTTGTCAATTGCAATAGCAGTTATAATCGAAGTTTTTTCTACATCGATTAGCCCAAAGTTGTTAGAAAAAAACAAAGTGAGAAGTATTGACACGCAAAGAAGCAGTGCTTTAGCCCTCTTTAATCGCATATCTATTCCTCCTTAAAGTAATTAGTGAAAGTATTATAGGAACAAGATTGCCAAAGATAAAAAAGTAAATGGCAAAATAACTTGTCATAAAAAGTTCGATACTAACAAAAAATTGATAAAAGAAAAGTGTTATAACAAGTTGAACAGCCACTACTATTACGGGTGAAAGCCATATTATTTTTATAGAAAATATATAGTCTAGTAGTTTGCTTGAAAAATAAATAGGAATACATAGTGCAAACATATTAGAAAACAAAATCATAAAAATACCTATATAGTCAAATCTTCCAAGGTTGTTTATAACGGTGGTGTACTTAGAAATTTCGGTTAAAGCAAACCTTTGTCTAAAGGCAATGGAAGTAAAAATCGCATAGAAAATAATCATAAACAATAGCACCATAAC
>JAZOMM010000218.1:0-22865 GCA_045653965.1 Christensenellaceae bacterium
TTCCTGTTGCAGGAACTCACGCACATAGTTGGGTTATGAATTTTAAGGACGAATATACTGCATTTATGGAATATGCAAAAACCTATCCCGATAATGCACTTTTGCTTGTCGATACTTACAATACGCTTAATCAAGGTGTGCCAAATGCAATTAAGGTTTTTGATTATCTATCAAAAAGCGGACATAAACCAAAAGGAATTAGGTTAGATTCAGGTGACCTTGCATACTTATCTAAAAAGGCAAGAAAAATGCTTGATGATGCAGGTTATCCAGACACAATCATATGTGCTTCTGGTGACTTAGATGAATATTCAATAACATCATTAAAAAGCCAAGGTGCAAAAATCAATTCTTGGGGCGTTGGAACAAAACTCATAACGAGTGCTGATATGCCTGCACTTGGTGGTGTTTATAAACTTGCTGCCGTTATTGACAAAGATGGAAATGAAACACCAAAAATTAAACTTAGCGAAAATGTTGTAAAAATTACTAACCCAGGATTTAAGAATATCTATAGGGTATATGATAAGACAACAGGAAAGGCAGAAGCAGACTGCATTTTCCTTAGAAGTGAACAAGAAATTGACCAAACAAAACCATTAGTTTTAACCCATCAAACTGATAGATGGAAAAAAATAACATTTGAAAATTACGAAATTAAAAAATTACAAGTTGATGTAATAAAAAATGGCAAACTTGTATATCAATTGCCATCACTTAAGCAAATCAAAGAATATACTTGTCAAGAACTCGAGAGTTTTTGGGATGAATATAAGCGTCTTGACAAACCACATTTATATAAAGTCGATTTGTCAGACACCCTTTATGAGTTAAAAAGCGATATGCTTGATAAAATTAGGGCGACAAAAGTAAATCCTTAAACTTTGGAGAGATAAAAGTTGGAATTAGATAAAAGAAAGTATAGTCGTGACCAAGTTAATGCTATTGTGGAAGAATATAAAGCAAAGCATGAGAACTTGGAAACGGAACTTAGGACAAGAATTACTGAACTTGTTAATGAAAACAATGCACTTCTAGAACAGGTTGAACAATATAGGAATAGAGAAAGGCTTATTATTAAGGCACTAGAAAGTGCTGAAGAAAAGGCTGAACAAATAATAGAGCAGGCTCAACTCGAGTATGTTCTTGAATTGCAACGCTTAAAAGAATTTGTCAAGAAATGGGATAAATATTTTATTGCATTAAAGGAAAAATATCCATGTGATGCCACGAATAAAGCGTTAGACATAAAAAAACAAGTTGAAGAATTGTCTAAAGAAGACGATGCAAAAGAATGTATCGAGAATATCGATGAAATAATAAGCGAGCAAAATAGAGCCTTTAATCCTAAAACTAAGATTAAAGAGTATATCTCAGCAACTACAAGTGAAAATGGTTTTAACATAAACGATGTTTTGAACCCAGGCAAGTTAGAGTTGGAGGATTTATGCAAGGAATTGGGGTTAATAGAAGAAGGCGAGTAATAATTGAAAGTGCGTTTTTACTTTTACTTATAGCACTTATTGCTGTTGACCAAATTACAAAATATCACTTTTCAAACTCCTTATCTCTTTATGAAATTAAGCCTGTAATAAAAGATTTCTTTTATTTTAGTTATACGATAAATACAGGTGCTGCATGGAGTTTTTTAGCAGATGTAACATGGGGACAAACCTTTTTTAAGATATTAACAATATTCGCACTTGTTGTTTTTTTAATAATGTACATTTATTCTGTTAAAAAGGGCTATAAATGGCTAAAAGTAAGCCTAATTTTCTTAATTGGTGGAACTTTGGGTAATTTTATTGATAGAATTAGTATAAATGGCGTTATTGATTTTATAGGTTTTACTTTTGGGGAATATAATTTTCCTATATTTAACTTAGCAGACTCCTTTTTAGTTGTAGGGGTAATAATGCTTATTATTCAGTTTTTATTTATCGATAAAAACGCAGTTTTTAAGAGGGAAAATGCAAGTAAAAACATTTAAAATATTAGATTCACAAAATCAAAGAATTGATGTGTATTTAGCAAGTCAATTAGACTTAACTCGTTCTCATATAAAAAAACTTTGCGATAGTGGCAATGTCAAAGTGTGTGGAAAGGCTGTAAAATCAAGCAAAATACTTAAAATTCAAGATATTGTTGAGGTTTTAATCCCTGAAAATCAAAATTTAGATATAAAACCAAAAGACCTGCCACTAAATATTGTTTATCAAGATAATGACATTGCTGTTATAGATAAGCCACAAGGCGTAACAGTTCATGCAGGAAATGGAACAAATGGTGACACTCTTGTTAATGCACTTTTGTATCATTTAGATAATTTATCGGGCATAAATGGTGTTATAAGACCGGGAATTGTGCATAGAATTGATAAAAACACATCAGGCTTGTTAGTCGTTGCAAAAAATGATAAGGCGCATATAAGCCTTGCAAAACAACTCGAAGATAAAACTTGTCATAGAACGTATATTGCACTTCTTGAAGGCGTTCTAAAAGAGGATAGTGGCACAATAACAACATATATATCAAGAAGTGAAAAAGATAGAACTAAAATGGCTGTTTCTAATAGTGGAAGGCTTGCTATAACTGACTTTAAGGTTATAAAGCGTTATAGTCAGCACACTTTATGTGAGTTTAATCTAAAAACGGGCAGAACTCACCAAATTAGAGTTCATGCAAAGCATATAGGGCACCCAATTGTTGGTGACGATAAGTACGGGTATAAAAACCAAAAATTCAAACTTGATGGTCAGTTATTGCATGCCTATAAACTTGAGTTTGTGCATCCTACAACAAATAAAAAAGTAGGTTTTACAAGTGAAATTCCATCATATTTTGAAAAGATATTAAAAGGTTTAAGATAAAATGCAAGTAAAAAGAGTTTTAATGGATGCTTTGGCTATTGAAAGAGCCTTAAAGCGAATATCTCATGAAATCATTGAAAATAATAAGGGTGTAAAAAATATCGTGATGCTTGGTATTGCTAAAGGTGGTATTCCTGTTTGCGAGAAATTAGCAAGCAACATTTTAGATATAGAAAATGTTAAAATACCCACTGCCAACCTTGATATAACAAGTTTTAGAGATGATATTTTGCAAAAAGGAGAAGAAAATAAATCTTCGCTTGAAAATATAGGCTTTTCACTTCAAGGGAAAGACGTTGTGCTTTGCGATGACGTTTTATATACAGGAAGAACTGTTCGTGCAGGGATTGAAGCCATTATTAAACTTGGCAGACCTAAGAGCATTCAACTTGCAGTTTTAATTGATAGGGGGCATAGAGAACTCCCTATTAGGGCTGATTATGTAGGCAAAAATGTGCCAACTTCTAAGGAAGAAAGTGTTAGCGTTCAAATGGCAAATGGTGATAATTCAGTAATTTTGTGCCAATAAAAAATAAGTAAAAGGAAGGAAAAATTGTGGCAAAACCATTAGTGGCAATTGTAGGAAGACCTAATGTTGGTAAATCTACATTTTTTAATAAAGTTGTTGGAAAGAAAATTTCTATAGTAGAAAATTTCCCAGGTGTTACTCGTGATAGGCTTTATGCTGATGCAGAGTGGTGTGGGAATTATTTTACTTTGGTCGATACGGGTGGGTTAGAATTAAAGTCCACCGACCAAATGTGGAAGCATATTCAAAAGCAAGCAGAGATTGCTATTGAAACGGCTGACGTGATTATACTCTTTACAGATGCAAAAACCGGACTAAATTCTTCTGATGAAGATGTTGCAATGAAACTTAGAAAGTCAGGCAAGCCCGTTGTCTTAGCGGTAAATAAACTCGATAATTACGAGCCCGAAAAACTTTATGAGTTTTACAATCTTGGTCTTGGTGAGCCTTATGGAATTTCGGCAGAACACGGCACGGGAATAGGCGAACTTTTAGATGACGTGGTGTCTAAATTTAAGAGTATAGGAACTAAAGATGATGATGATTCATTGCATCTAGCAGTGGTTGGAAAACCAAATGCTGGTAAATCAAGTTTATGCAATAAATTACTAGGGTTTGATAGAACTATTGTGTCAGACATAGCAGGTACGACAAGGGATGCTATAGACACACCTTTTGTATATAATGACAAGCGATATACGCTTATTGATACTGCTGGTATTAGAAAGAAAAAGAGTGTTGAAGAAGACCTTGAATACTATAGTGTTTTAAGGGCTTTAGGTGCTATTAGAAGGGCTGATGTTTGCATAATTATGATTGATGCAGAGCAAGGAATTACCGAGCAAGACGTTAAAATTTGTGGGTATGTTCACGAACAAGGAAAGCCTTCTGTTATAGTTATGAACAAGTGGGATTTGATTGAAAAAGATACAAATACAATCAATATTTTTAACAACGATTTAAAAGAAAATCTTAAATTTATGGACTATATTTTGCCTGTTTATGTGTCTGCAAAAACAGGTCAAAGGACGGATAAAATTTTAGATTTATCATTAAGAGCAGTTGAAAATGCAACAAGAAGAATTACAACGGGGGCATTAAATGACCTTATTTTAGACTGTGTTAGAGCAAACGAACCACCATCAGTAAATGGCAAAAGACTTAAAATAAAGTTTGCAACACAACTCTCGTCGAACCCTCCAACATTTATTTTGTTCGTTAATGACAGCACTTTAATGCACTTCTCATATAGACGTTATTTAGAAAACTGTTTAAGGAAGGCGTTTGATTTTTCAGGAACGCCAATTAAGATTATTGTAAGGGAAAATAGCGAAGATGATTGATGTTGTTATTTTAGTAATTTTTGCTCTTGCAAGTTATATGTTTGGCAACGTAAATTGGGCAATAATTATATCTAAAACCAAAAATAAAGACATTAGAAAAATGGGCAGTGGAAATCCAGGCACGCTTAACATGAGCCGAAACTTAGGTCTTAAGTTTGGGCTGTTAACCTTTTTTCTAGATATAATGAAGGGTGTTGTGCCTACGTTATTGTCATTTTTTGTGTTCAAGGACAAATATTTTGAAAATAGCCAGTTTGCGATATCTGACTTTGCAATATATCTTTGTGGTTTATGCGTTGTATTAGGTCACATTTATCCTGTTGTTTTTAAGTTCAAGGGTGGAAAAGGCATTGCATCGACAATAGGCGTATTTTTAGTATGCGAGTCGGTTTATGGCTGGGAATGGGCTGTTGTTATAATAATGGCATTAGTTGCGGCATTAGTATTTATATATTTAACCGAATTTGGTGCAATGGGGTCGTTTATTGCAATAACTCCACCTGCAATTGCAAGTTTAATAAGGCTATTTAATGTTTATGGCTCTTTTACCTTTGATATTGCTCCTATAACTTCATTGTTATATGTTATAACAAATACTTTAGTATTTGCTATTTGCTTATTCACATGGCTTGCGCATAGACATAATATAGAAAGAATGCTCGCAGGCGAAGAGCATCCAACCTCAATTAAAGAAATGGTTGTAAAAATGAAAGCGAAAAAGGCTTTGTTAAAAAAAGAACATGAAATGCAAGAGCAAGAAAAAGTTGAAGAAAATAAATAGCAAAAATTAAATAGATAAATATTCATATCGAGGCAAAATCTCTCATATATTATTGTTGTAATATGTGGGAGGTTTTTTTATGGAAAAATTTGATATTTATAAAGATATTGCAAGCCGAACAAACGGCGATATCTATATAGGTGTTGTAGGTCCTGTTCGCACGGGAAAATCTACATTTATAACTAAATTTATGCAAACATTAGTTGTTCCAAACATAAGCAACAAGTTGCAAAAACAAATTGCGCTTGATGAAATGCCACAATCGGCTGATGGAAAAATGATAATGACAACTCAACCAAAGTTTATACCTGCAAATGCAGTTAAAGTTCAGTTTAAAAATAAGTCTACTGCAAATGTAAGGCTAGTTGACTGTGTGGGATATATGGTAGATGGTGCATTAGGCCACCAAGAAGAAGGTAAACCAAGGCTTGTAAAAACGCCATGGGATGATAGCGAAATTCCTTTTGAAAATGCTGCCGAAATTGGCACAAAAAAAGTAATCGGCGAATACTCGACAATTGGCGTTGTTGTGACCACTGATGGTAGTTTTGGTGAGATTGCAAGAGAAAGTTATGTTCAAGCCGAAAATAAAACCATAAGCGAGTTAAAAAAATTAAACAAACCGTTTATTATAGTGTTGAACTCAAAAAATCCAACCGAAAAAAGTTCGGTTGAACTAGCAAATTCACTAGAAAACAAACATGGTGTGCCTGTTGTTTTAGTAAACGCTTTAGAAATGGAAATTGATGATATAAGTATGATTATGGAAAGGGTGTTGATGGAGTTTCCAATGGTGACATTTAATGTAAATTTACCTAAATGGATGCAAGTCCTTCCAGCCGATAATAAAATCATTGCAGAAATTGTGCAAAACTTAAAACAAAAGTCAGTAAACATGAAAAAAATGTGTGATTTTGCAAAACTAAACGATATGTTTGATGATAGTAAAAACATTAGTGAAATTAGGCTTAAAGAATTGAAACTTGACAGGGGCGAATCGGAGTATGAAATAGTGCCAAAAGAAGGATTATTTTATAATGTTCTATCTGAGCAATGTGACGATGAAATTACTGATGATTTTGAACTTATGAGATATATAAAAACCTTTGCAAATGAAAAGAGAAAATATATCAAAATTAAAAGTGCATTAGAGCAGGCAGAACAAGAAGGCTATGGGGTTGTTTTGCCAACTATTGACGAGATGAATTTAGAAGAACCTATGCTTGTAAAACAGGGTGGAAGATACGGTGTAAAATTAAAGGCATCAGCACCTAGTTTGCATATAATGAAAGTAGATGTAAGCACAGAAGTTGCACCAACTGTCGGCACTGAAAAGCAAGGTGAAGACCTTGTTAACTACATAATGAATAAATTTGAAGATAATCCTGCAGGTATTTGGGAAACTAATATGTTTGGAAAATCGCTACATGACTTAGTAAATGAAGGTCTTGCGGGAAAACTCACTGCAATGCCAAAAGAAGCGCAGAAAAAAATGCGAAAAACTTTAACGAGAATAGTAAATGAAAATAAAGGTGGAATAATCTGTATTTTGCTATAAAAAAGACTAATAAATCGACAAGGAAAAAAGCACGCCCAACCAAATTTCTGGTTGGGCGTGTGAAATATTAAAATAAATTAAAAAAATTGACTTAAATTGTAGAATATTTTAAAATTTTCGAGCAAAAGTTTTAATTTTCGGCATTATCTTTAATATCATTATTTTTGTTATTTTTTGTAGAATTTAGTTTTCTATAGTTAGAAGGGTACATTCCAACAACGCTTTTGAAAAAATCGCTGAAATATAAAGGATTTTCATTAAATCCTAAATTTTGAGCAATTTCATTGATAGAAAGTTCGCTATTGACCAAAAATTTCTTTGCTTGGTCTATCAAAATATTTTGTTTAAACTTTTGTGGTGTCATGCCAAAGTTTGACTTAAAAATTCTTATAAAATGGTTGACCGACATAAAACACTTTTTGGCACATTCTAGATTAGAAATATGTGGGTTTTGATACATTGCAACAACAATATCTCTTAGAGCAGAAGAACCACTTTTTTGAACTGCAGAAATTTCCCTTGGGATATAGTTTAAAAATGCAAAAACAGTAGATTGAGCAATGCTTTCATAATTAACGTCTTTATTTAGGTATTCACTGATGATTAAATCGAGCAAAGAAGTAAGTTTTTCATTTTTAATGTGACAAGGCGAGGCGAGTGGAACATTTAAGTTTTCAAATGTATTGTCAACCATTTTACCGCCGATGTAAAGCCAATAAGAACAAGTTTCTTGGGTGTAGGTTATGTCAAGCAAAGTGTTTGGCTTAAAAATAAAAATCTCATTTTTTTGCACGTTTAGATTAAGGTCGTTAATGTGAACGTTGCCAGAAGTAACCAAAAGTATAGGCCAATCCTCACGAAAGTAAGAAAAAGACGTTCCTTTTTCGGTTAAAGTGTTTTTATAGCAATTAACCAAACCAAAGTCAATGGTCTCAAAATCGAAGTAATTATTTTTTTGTAATGCACTAAGTGAAATCATTTTGCCCACCAAAATTCGCTTTTATATATAAAATATATCACAAACGGATACAAAAGTCAAACACTTGTTCAAAATTTTGCTTATAAAAAAACAAAAATGTTGATTTTTCGGTAATGATTTGTTGATTTTTCGTATTGCTATTTTTTGACGATTAATGTAAAATATCTTCGGTAATAATTTATGCATTACACAATGCGAAAAAAAGGAGAGTAAAAAAATGAAGAAAATTATTGCATTGATGATTGTATTCGTTATGGTTTTCAGCCTTGGCGGATGCTTCCAAAGTTCTTCCCGTTCATCGGATAGAATTTACATCGATATCGAAATCGTTGACAACGGTTACGGCTATAAATGGCTAAATGACTTTTGTCGTGAATTCGAAGAACTCGTTAAGGACAAAGATTACGATGGCGAAGGTGGTAAAAAACCTGGCGTAGTTTGTAAGGTTAAGACAGTAGATAGCGCTACAGACTTACAATCTATGGCAAGAAGCGCCATGGAAGTATTCATGAGTACTGGTGGTGTTGCCAGAAACTGTGTTGCTACCGGTAACTTACTTGACATAACAGATGTTACAACTGAAAAGAACTACGATGGTAGCAGTTCAATTTCAGAAGTTATCCTTAGTGGTAACTATGATAGTGGAACGACTTCAATTGCTGACAAAATGTATGACAACTCTATTGCTATGTCAACTATAACCAACAGTGAGACAAACGAAGTTAGTTTTTATACATTGCCAACATACGAAATTTATTCTGGTATGACATTTGATAAAGATATGTTTGATGAATTTGGTTTCTATTTCTTTGATACATCAAGTAATGCTGACTACATTCCATATGACTGTACAGTAACAAAAGCTACAGCATACTTTGTAGTACCTGGTGACCTTGAAAACAGATCTTGTGGCCCAGATGGTGTTAAAGGAACATACGATGATGGTATGCCATCTTCTTTTGTTGAATTACTTCAATTGTACAGTTATATCAAATATAACCAAGTATATCCTTTACAAATTCCAGGTCAACTTCTTTATGAAGCAGACTTTGCAACAGAAGGTCTTTATACAGCACTTTTAGGTAAAGACAAAGGTCTTACTACTTATGAGTTTGAAGGCTCAGTTGATATCGTTGAAGAAATAAACACTACTAAGTCTGCTTTCCAAAATGAAGAGGGTGTAGAATACTTAGAAGATTTCTTTATGCCAGTTGTTACAACTAAAGATGTTACAGAAGAAACTGGTTTTTACACAACTTGGTCTGTAGAAAGATACTATGCTTTATTATTTATGGATATCTGTAAGAGAGAAGGTTGGTTTGCACCTGGTTATGACCCAGACGTAAAATCATTTAACCACAAGCAATCACAACGTCAATTCATTTTTGGTGGATATGATGATGGTTCAGGCGCACAAGGTCCAAGAGTTGCAACAATGTCAACAGGTTCATATTGGTATAATGAATCATATAACTCATTCACAAACTTTGATAACTTCTACAGAATTAACACAGATGTAGAACACAGAAATCTTTTATGGATGCCTCTTCCTGTAAACATTTTCACATCTGTTACAGGTGAAGATGGCGAAGTTGAAACATTTATCGGCACAAGAGAAAGCACAAAAGGTGAAGTTCAAGCAATTAGCCAAGCTCACTATAATGGTGTTATCTTTAACGACAATGTAAGAAGAGATTCTGCAACATATGCAGCTCTTAAAGACTGGATTAGATACTTCCACTCAGATGAACAACTTGAAAAGTCAACTATTAGACAAGGTATTAGAAAGGCTTTTGAATATAAAGTTCGTGAATTAGATGAAATTACAAATGCTGAAGAAAAAGCAGCATTAAAACAAATCATGATTGATTCTGGTTGGGCAGACTGGGATGATGAAGGTAATCAATGGGAAGGTTTCTATAAACAACTTTCTAAGTATGTAGAAAATTCTTATTTGTTAAGACATGCTTCAACATCTGAAACATTCCTTTCTAACTTAGGTTCTGATGCAGGAAACCCATTCAAGAGAGGTGAATACTCAAAAGTATGTACAGATGCTTCAGGTATGGGTTATGTTAAGAACTTATTCAAGGTTGCTAAATATAACGCAATGAAGGCTTTTGAACAAACAAGAATTACTAAAAATTCTTGGACATCTCTTTACAGAGGTGAAGGAACAGTAACTGAATTCCCAGATGTAGGTTGGGGTTCATTCAATCCAGCAATTCCTGGTTTCTAATACTTGTAAGGTGAGTTAATTATGGAAAACATAAAACTAGTTACTAATGAAGGCATGCCAACTGAAAATGGCGGCATGCCACAAAACAATTTACCAAAGAACAAAGATGCATTGGCGTCAAGGGCAAAGAAAAGATTAATTTTCTATATATTAATGTTAATATTTCCTTTGCTTAACGTAGCGGTGTTCTATGTGTATATCAACCTTGATATGTTTAGACTTGCATTTTCACATTTCGAACTTGATGCATCTGGTCTTGGTTACGTAGGTAAATTTGTTTGGTTTGAAAACTTTTCGTTTGTATTTGAGTTTTTGAGTACAAGAATGGATATGGTTACTCAATCAATGGCATTCTATGCATTCAGTTTGGTTTGTATGCCTATCGCCGTTATATTCTCATACTACTTATACAAAGGATATCCAGGAGCACTTTTCTTCAGAGTTGTGCTATACATGCCATCAATCGTTTCTGGCGTTGTTATGGTATTAATCTATAAACTTTTGTTCTCTTGGGTATTTGAAACAGAACTTGCACTTGGTCATATATTATTCTATAATGTTTGGGCAAGTTTCGGTATGAATATCGTTATGTACACAGGTGCAATGTGTGGTATTAACGTTTCAATTCCTGAATCAGCAAGTCTAGATGGTGCAACTGCTATTGAAGAATTCTGGTATATCACAATTCCAATGATATTCCCAACAATTAGAACATTCCTTGTTATGGGTATCACAAACTTGTTCGTAAACAGTGCAAACTTGTTTACTTTCTACGACCATTATTCACCTATTAAACCTATGGGTTATTGGATGACTATTGAAAAACTTAATGGTTCTCTAGTATCTCGTGGTTCGGCAATTGCAGACGAAGGTCACATGACGTATCCACAATTATCGGCGCTTGGTTTATTGATAACATGTGCAACATTGCCAGTTACACTTATCGTGCGTCGTTTACTTGAAAAATATGGTCCAAGTGAAGACTAAGGAGGAAGTTTGTTATGGATAAAATTGATATTAAAAAATTAGCAAAAAAGCAAACTAAATCAAGGGTAACTACATATGCGATTGTCGTAGGTGCGTGCTTAATCCTTTACACGCTTTCAATGGTTTTTGTACTTGGTTGGGGTTTCTTAACAACATTTAAGCACCCAGACCACTTCGATATTGACCCAGCTGCACTTCCAGACCTTTCTTGGTTTAAGAGATTGCCTGTTTTAGGGCCAAATGGCGAGTCTTTTAGTGGACTTTTCGCAAACTATCAAGTTATGTTCCAAACGGTTACATATAATGAAGAAACAATTTATATTACCGGTATCTTTAATCAAAGAGAAGTTATACATAATGTAGAAGTATCAGGTATTGAAGCATTGTTATTCTTCTTATGGAACTCTTTCTTAACATGTTTCGCAGGAACTTTCTTACCAACATATTTATGTTGTATTATGGGTTACTTATGTGCAAACTATAAGTATAAATTTAGTGAGTTCTTATATGCGTTTGTATTATTTAAGATGATTATCCCAATTATCGGTTCAGGACCAACAATGCTTAACTTCCAAAAGACTATTGGTTTCTATGATAACATGGTTGGCTTCTTTATTTGGAACTGTCAATTTGGTGGCACATACTTCTTGATTCAGTTCGCATTCTTCCAAGGCTTGTCTGCAACATATTTTGAAGCAGCAGAAATTGACGGTGCTTCACAATTAAGAATGATTATAAATATTGCTATTCCTATGGCAAATACAATGATATGGGCTGGTATTGTTTCAACTCTTATCACAACATGGAATGACTATATGACACCACTTACTTATTTACCATCGTTCCCAACATTGGCTTATGGTATTTACTACAACACAAGACGTGTTAAAGAAATTAGTTCAAACCAACCAACACAAATAGCAGCGTTATTTACACTTGCTATTCCAGCGGTTGCTTTCTTTACTGTATTTAGAAAGAAACTCATGGGTAATATTTCTATCGGTGGTATTAAGGGATAAACCAAAAAGGAGGTCCTTATGACATTAAAACTTAAAAGAATTTTACTTTCTATACTATGTGTTCTTTTATTTGTTTGTGGTACGCTTGCACTAAGTTTTGGTGCAACTACTTCTACATTTAATGCGAGCGCAGAAGTTATAGAAGCAACTATGTCCGATGTTCAGGCTATGTATAAGCTTAAGACTAAAAAGGCTTTTCCTACACAGTTTGATACAAAACTTAATCCTGATGATTCATCTTCACCAATGATTAATGTATCTAATGGCGTTATCTATTATCCTAACGGTATTATTTATAATATTGTTGAAAACAAAGAATTTTCTTTGGATGTTTTAGGTCAATATAAACTAAAATATTTTGGTGAAAATGATGGAAGAATTATTGTTGCAGAAAAAGAATTTATAGTTTCTGATAACCTTTATGCTTTATCAGCAACTAACTCAAGTTTTATTGATTATGCAACAGAAGAATATATGCAAAGCAAAATTGCTGCTGGTGATTATATACCAAAAGCATATAGCGCGCATAGTACAAACGACACTAAACTAACACATGGTGGCGATGAGGCTATTTCTGTTAACTTAGAAGAAGGCACACAATTTATTTATTCTGAACCAATCGACTTCAGAAATGTTGATTCAAACGGTTTAGCAAATGTTTTATCGTTTGAGCCACGTGCCGAGAACTGGGCATATAATAACACAACAGGCAAGTGGGAACTAGAAGAAGTTGTTGCAAGAAAACTTGTTATTAAATTAACTGACTGCTACGACTCATCAAGATATGTTAGACTTGTTATCGATACACCTAAATCATCTTCAAATGACCCTTATGATAAGGTTACTGTTACTTCTCCAAACGTAAGAGTATCTACTGATACAACTACAAATGAATGGGGTTTATGGACTGTTTCAAGTTCTGAAACTTTCTTGCAAGGTCAAGAAAAGGGTAAAGACCCAGGTTATGTTTGGTCTTGGGGTGGTAACAAAATTCTTCACTATGATGAAGGTAGAGTTGTTGCTTGGACACAAGACCAAGCAGATAGATGGTTCTATGGTGGTAGTCTTGGTGGCTATTCATATAATCCTAACTATAAATCTAGCGGTACTATAACAAAATCTTATATTAACATTTTGTTCGACTACGAAAATTCAGCATTCTATGCTTCTGCTATGGGCAGTGATGGATTTAACACAAAACCAGTTTGTTTTACTGATTTCTTCAACGAAGAATTATATCCACTTAGCAGCGATTCTTCATCTGCTTCTGGTGGATTAAGAAAATTCACAACAGGTGAAGCATATCTTTCAATAAGTTATGAAACTTATGTTGATAATACAAAACCTGCTCGTGTTGATATCTTTAAGTTTGGTGATAAAAATGTTTCAGACTTATTTAACCAAGAAGGTTTTAATCCAGAATTGGGTTCAGAACAACACAAATACGTTGATAGTGTTGCTCCAAATTTAACTGTTGATTTTGTAGAAACAATTAATGGTGGTGCTTTAGTTGCTGTTGGCGATATGTTTACTGTGCCATCTGCTAAAGCTATCGATGTCGACTTAGCCGGTAATTTAACTGTTTCTGCTTATAAAAACTATGGTTCAGATTATCAACTTAATGTTCCTATCGTTGATGGAAAGATAAGAATTGATACTGCTGATAAATATTCTATTGTTTATAGAGCGTACGATGGATCTGGCAACGTATCAACAAAAGAAATTAAGGTATTTGGTACTAACGAATCTAAAACTATTAGCCTTGAACATAATACAAGCCAATTTGCTAACATGAAGACGGGTGTAATGAATACTTTTGTTCTTCCATCTTCATTTAATAGTATTAATACTGGGGCAGGTTATAATGCTAATGTTTTAGATGAATTAAAACTTAAGATAGAACTTGCATCTACAAATGAAACAATTATTATTGCAGACTTGGTTGGTATTAATGAAATTGAAGAATTCTTGACAACTCAACCAACTTATAGATTGTCTTATAGTGGCGAATATAAGGTTAACTACTATATTGCTGACAACGCATATGATAATTACGATGCACCAATTTCATATACATTTAATGTTGCTGTTTCTGATAATAAAGTAATTTATGATGAGCCATTTATGTATAGACATTATATACAAGGCTATAAGTATGACTTTGATGCTCTTAAAGCGTATGAATTTACAACAGGCAAGCCAAATTATGCTGGCAATGCTGAATTGTGGATTAGTTTTGATGGCAAATCTTATGTAAAACAAGCAAGTACTTTTGGTGTTGAAATTACAGGTTCTCAAACATTAAAAGTAAAATATGTATATGCAGATGCAGTTGTAGAAACACATGAATATCCAATTGTTCCTGTTACATTTAAGACAAGTACAAAAGCAGTTAGCATGGGTCAATATTTTGTAGGTGATTTCAATCTTCCTGATAAAAAATTAGATGGCTCTAATTCTAGTGAATTGTATTATATTTCTAACACAACTTCAGGTAATAACACACTTCAATATATTAAGCCAATAAATATTGCAAACTTTGATATTTCTTATAAGATTGAAGAAGGTTGTGATAATTTTGGGGGCATTAAGTTTACATTAACTGATATTTATGATCCAGCAATCCAACTTTCAATTTACTGCTACGAAGCTGCTGGTAAATATTTTGTTAGATATAATGATGAATCATCAATGCAATTATCAGCATCATTTAAAGGCTTAGACTTTGCAATTGCTTATTCAACAGAAACTAAGTTAATTACAGTATCTAACCTTGCTGGTTACCTAAATGCACCTGTTCAATTTACAACAGATAATGCATATTTAGATATTGAACTTTGTGATATCTCAGGTACAGCAGGTGTAACTATTAAACAACTTAACGTTAATCAGTTAAAGAAACAATATTATGACAGAACAGCACCTACATATGTAGGCGTTAAGCCTGGTGGTACATTTGCTCTTGGCGATATTGTTACACTTAGTGCAGCATTATACGAAGATGATGCATCAATTATCATTAGAGAAAATATAAGCTTTAAAGCAAGTATTAATGGTACATATATTAGGTCTGTTGATGGTATATTACTAGATGGTACTCAAGACCCAACTCGTTCTTATGATGTTAGGGTAGAAGAATTAGGTAAATATAGCATACAGTATACATGTAAAGACACATTTAACAACAAACTTGCGCCAACATTTTCATTTGTAGTAAAAGATTACGTTGCACCAGAAATTAAATTTAGTGGTAGTATCAAAGAAGACGTAATAGTTTACGCAAAACCAGGCTATGAAGTTAAATTAAACTTTACATTATCTGATAATATTACTCCAAAAGACTCTTTGAAATTTAAGATATTTGTTTTGAATATGTACACTGCAAGTATGTATGCTGTGTCTGAAAAATCATTTAAATTAAATTATGAAGGCACATATGAAATCAGTGTCGTATGTTATGATGCTGATGAAAACCAAACGATTAAATCGTTTACAGTTGTAATTTCAGCAAATGGAGGTAAATAATTATGAAAAAAATTATTAAAACTCTAATTTTGTCATTTCTAGTTTTAACAACGGCAATGACAACAGCATATACAAATTGGGCAAGTGCAGAAGTTGTTTTTACACCAGGAACTTCGGAGCCAGGAACACATATCTTTATTGCTCCAGAGGTTGAAGATGAGCGTTATATCTTAAAAAATGGTGAATTTTTATACACTGTTGTAATACCAGAAAATGCAAACCCAAGAGAAATTGTTGCAAAAGATGAATTTGTACTTTTATTAAAAAGAGCAACTGGTAATGTAGCGCCTGTAATCTCAGATAAAAATATTACAGAACACAATCCAGATCAACTTTACATTTCAATAGGTAAAACCAAACTACTTGATTATGCAGGTATTCAAATTAATACAGAAGCAATAAAATCAAACGGTGTAAGAATTATCACAAAAGACAACACAATATTCCTTGCTGGTGGTGTTGCCGATGGTCCGCTTAATGCAGTATATGATTTCTTTAGCATTTGTTTTGACTTTGAATGGTATGCAAGAAACAATTTATATATTAACGACACTATCAAAGATTTAAAACTTAGAGATTTTGATGTAACAGATGTTCCAGACATGAATTCACATCAAATCACTTATGGCCCAATGTCAAAAACTACTGATACATTATCAAAGTATGATAAAATTGCGTTGAGATCAGATAATCTTACAGATACAGACTTAATTGCTGATATTAACAATAAGTCACTCCGTTCAAGATATCAAAAAGCAGGCGTTTCTAGATTGATGACTGTTGAAGGTAAAAAGGTACTTGGTGGTAAAACATCAACTTACGGCTCACAACACAACGTTTTGAATATCTTCTCAAAATATGTAGAAGGTTGGGAAAAAGAATGGTGGGCAGATTCTGAAAAGCAAATTTGTTGGACAGCACATGGTGACGAAGGTTCATATCAAAGAATGATAGACTTTGCTATTAATCGTGTAATTGGCTACATGAAAACTTGGCCACCACATAAATATCCAGAAATCGACTGTGTAATGTTCGGTCTTGAAGACGGTGGACATTCATGTCACTGCGCAGCATGTGAATACAGAGATGAAATGGATGGTGGAAAATCTGGCGCATCAATTAGGTTTGTTCGTCAAGTAATGGATGGACTTCGTGAGTGGATGGACCGACCTGAAAATGCACAATGGAGACGTGAAGACTTTAATATCGTAATTTTCGCATATGGTGATTCAGGCTCAGCGCCATGCTTCAAAAATGAAAAAGGCGAATGGGTACTTAACGAAGGTCTCTATGAAGACATGGAAGAATATCGTGGTAGAATGCTTGAAGACATCTATGTTTGGAAAGCGATTAGTAGTGCACCACATATTGATGCAACAGTAGATTATGAACCAATGCAACTAGAATTTGAAGACTTTAAGGCATGGGCAGCAATTGCTGAAGCAACATTCACATGGAACTATGCAGAATTATTCTTAGATAAAACATGGTTCATGGACTTTTTATCAAGATATAACAAGAACTTATTAGATTTCTACTATGATTGTGGCGTTGACCATGCGATTACAGAGTTGTGTAGTACAGGTGATGCCGTAACACGTTGGGGTGACCTATATTATTACCTCATCACAAAACTCAGTTGGGATAGAACACAATCATCAACAGAACTCATAAGCAAGTTTATGAAAGCGCAATTTGGTCCAGCAGCAGAAACTATGGAAAATCTATATTATGCACAAAAGATGCATTTCCAAAGAACTGCAGATGACTATTATAAGGCAACAGGAAGCCACTATGACATAGGTTATAAGGGCTGGAAGCAAGAGCACTATCCATATGAAGTAATCAAAGGCTTTATCAACAGAATAGAACAAGCATACATAGATATCGATAGCTTAAAAGTTACAGACCCAGACATGTATTTAGTATACAAAGATAGAATAGATGTTGAAGGTATTGCACATTACTATTCATTAATAAAATTATATGGTGATACAGAAAGACCATATACACAAGCCGAAAAAGAACTTTATAAATCAAGAGCAATTGATCTTGTAACAAGAAGAACGCTCCCTGGTGGATTAAATTTAAATCTGTTTATGTCATGGTAATAACAAGGCTAGACGCGAAAAAAAGAGGTAAATATGAAAAAATTTAATAAAATAATTAAATCAGTTATATCTATAGCGATGGCACTTGTTTTTGTACTTGCAACAGGCTGTAAAGCAGAAAATCAAGGCGACACAGCAAATATAGTTCCAAGACCACCTGTTGAAAAGGTAATAACACTTAAACAAACATCATTAGATATGATGGTAGGCGACACAGCATTATTAGTAGTTGACAAATACGATAGAGAATCAGCACATCCAATCACATGGAGTTCTGATAACTCATCAATCGTATCAGTAAACAGCGAAGGATATGTTGAAGCAAAAGGCGAAGGCATTGCAAATATCATGGTAAGACAAGGCGAACTAACTGCAAGTTGTCAAGTTTCATCAACTTTTGGTGGAATGCTTGCAGAAGTAGTTCTTCCTGTAGAAGATGAATTTTCAATTCAAAAGAATAAAGGCTTTAACTTGTCACCATCGATTGAATTTGCAGGCAACACATATGAAGATGGCGAATTCACATATAGCATATCAGACCAAGAAAATTTCACAATTGAAAATGGAATTTTGACAGGTTTGACATCATTTACATCAACAGATGTAATAATTGAAGGCACATGGAGAGGTCAAACATCTGATGACATGATAACACTCAGAAAGATTTTGACTGTTAGCGTAATCGATAGTGTAGATTTAATCATAGACGAATATTCTATTGACTATGCAGAACTTTACACATTGCCAGAATTTGCAGGTAAAACATATACAAATACTATACCATTTACACCAGTTGTTTATATAAATGGTGAAATTGATGAAAATGCAGAAGTAAGCGTTGTTCCAAACGATACAAAAGTAATTTATGATGCAGAAAACAATCAAGTTATTGGTAAAGAGTTTGGTGACACACAATTAACAATTTCATACACTCAACAAAACGGTAGTTCACTTGTTGAAACATTTGATGTTAAAGTACTTCGTCCTTCATCAAAATTTGCTTCAAAGATACAATATTTCTCATCTTATAAGGGAACATTAAGAGACCCTGCAGATGGTTTCAAAGATAAAACAATTTTAGATATTTTGTATCCAGGCCAAGCAGATGAAGTAGAAATTTGTGATGCATACGCTGGAGACACAACACTTACTGTTGATAGCGAAGGCAAAATATTTGGCATAACAGGCACAAATAAAGAAGCATTTGACACAACAATAACTATTGGTACAAAGACATCTTTATACAACGTAGATATGACAGTATATGGTCAATATATCTATGAAGTAAAAGACTTAGATGTGTTCACAAGAACATTGGCTCACGTAAGTTATGATGGATACGTTGAACTTGGTAGAGACATCGATGCAACGGGTTACAAAGCAGGTCGTCACTTTGATGGCGAAACAGTTCAATCTTCTGTATATCCTGCATATCCATCAAGTGGTGGTGGAACATTCTTAGGTTCAGCATACTTCATGGGTACTTTTGATGGCAAAGGCCACACAATTAGCAATTTATATGTTGACTATGTAAATAATAGTGCATCAGAAGACGGACGTTTCGGTATGTTCTGTGGTGTTAAAAATGCAACCATAAAGAACGTTGCGTTTACAGACGTAAACTTCCAAGGTAGGTCACTTTTCGGTTGTGCGTCAGAAAACACCAACTACGAAAATATTTATATTAAAGTTAGCAAAATTAAATCTTGGTATAGTTATGCAACAAACGTAATTTGTTATTTGCCAGCAATCGGTGGCTCTCTCACTAACGTATTAGTTGAAGTTCCAGAATCAATTAAGACTAAATCAGGTTCTAGAACATATGCATTCTCAGGTGCGTTAACAGGCCCAACACTTCGTAACTTTGCACAAACAGCATTTGAAAACTGTATTGTAATTTCTTACTTGCCAGTTGGTAACCAAGCACGTTGGGGTACAGAATTCAAACTTGATTTTGGTGTAAACGATACTGATGAAGCAATAATCACCGTTTGTGAAAATGTTTGGAGTGGCGTACAAGGTGGTTTTGGTAGCACCATTAACACGCTTTATAAAGATTTAGTTGCCAAAGATGAAACGGGAACACTTGATCCAAACTTAAATACAGGTGAAAAGATATTCCACGTTGGCAAAGCACCAAGACTTGCAGGCGTTTATAGATACAACACTAAAGCAGACTTTGCTAATGCAGCAAGTGGTATCCAAGATGTTATAAGCACATTCTCATCAACATATTGGGAATATTCAAACGGTGCTTTAACTTGGAAATAATAAGCGAATAGCAAGAAAAACACTTTGTTCTTAAAAAAAATCTCGAAAAGAGAAAACAAGTATTTCACTATTAAATTCTCAAAAGGAATTAGTAGTTTGAAAATATGCTTAAAGGAAAAAGTTATCGTTTAAGCGAAAATTAGTAACTTTTGGCACGACAATCACTAAAAAGTTTTATATATGGAATAGGTAAGGTTATTTTTTGTTGAAACATCATATATTAATTATGTCAAAAAATAACCTTCCAAAAACCAAAATGCAAAAACCCGTATAATTTTGCGCGTAAAACTTTTATAGAGTTGTTAACACGATGAAACTAAATTTCAGTGAGGCAATTCTTTTGTTGCTATGTTGATAGGGTGACATCAAGAAAAATTATTATGGCAATTTATGTTTAGTTTTATTAACAAGTAAACAGTTGAAATTCTATTATAAGGAGGGTACTTAATTGAAAAAGTACATATCACCAATTGTTGAAATCTATGACTACATCACAGAAGATGTTTTAGCAAGCTCATTGAACGCTGATAACATTTTCGCATTCCCAACGGAATGGTTTGATGCGGATCTTTAATGGAGGATAACAATGAAATCTATTAACAAGAAGATTAAATCAATTTATTTATTAGCCATTATGGCTATTATCAGCGTATGCTTAGCTGTTTTCCCAGTTTTCAAAACAGAAACAGTTAAGGCTGAAGATGCAGAACTTAGCATGACGGGTGCTTATGTTGAATTTAGTAAGGCACATGACTATAACGATTTCGCTTTAATGTTTCAAGCAGAAATAACAAAGACTTTTGTTGAAGCAAATGCAGACAAAAACGTAACTTTTGGTATGGCTATTGGTCCAAAGGCTAACCTTGATGGCATTACAACTTATGAAGGTTTAGTAAACCTTGGTAATCAGGTTAAGGTTTTAGATAACCTTGTTAGCATTTCTGATATCACATTTGAAGAAAATGCAACAACTTACGCTTATGAAGCTGGTACATATTTCAACAGATATGAACCTGGTTATGAAAGTATAAAGGATGCTCAATGGAAAGCCGCTTATAAAAAAGACTTAATGGCAATTCCTTTCTATACAATTGGAGACACTACAGTATTAAAGGCTGGTCTCCCAAAGAATGCTTCACAAGTTGTGTTCGACACATTTATGGCTGAAACAGCATTACCAGCAAACAGTCCAGAAAGAACAGTTTCTGACCTTGCATTTACTCAAATAACAGGTAATACTCTTACACAAGGTTACGGCAGTGATGAACAAATCTACTTAAATATGGACACAAACCAATTCTATGCAAACTTCTTTAGAAGTGCTTGGACTTATACAGACTTTAATTTCTTACAAGGATGGGTTCCATGTGCTGCGTATACTAGTGGTACTTATGGTGCTAACTTTGGTTTAGGTGCTGATAAAGGTAGAAATACATATTTTGCTGGTGGTGAATTGATTAAATCATATTCAACAAGTACTATGGAAGCTATGAAATTAACTGATGCCTACTTTACAAATATTGCTGGAATTAAGAAATTAATCCCAGGTGAAACATATAGACTTATCTATAAAAAGGCTGAAGGTGAATATATTCGCAACAACTATATTGCAGCAACACAAATTTTTGGTTATGTAACTAACTCTTTATCAGGTGCAATGGGTTCAGCATTCTATCAAGGTCAAAGCCTTAAAGAAGGAGCTAGCGCAACAGTTTTACACTTCTTCTCTTGGAATCTTTCTGGCTCTAATATTTATATGCCATATTCAAGAACTCAAGCAACAACATCATATAACAAAGACAATTATGATGGATATTATGTATTGATGAGTGACTGGGTATTAGATGGCGTTAACGGTATGAATTTCTATAGAATGGGTGGTTCTGGTGCTACTTCTTTGCCAGTTTCTCCTGCTAGCCAAACAGTTGGTAGAGCAACTTTAGGTGCATTTAGAGATATTCCAAACTATATTACATCATTCAACACATCTATCAAATATCCTGCATTTACCGGTACTTTTGATGGTAGAGGTTGCACAATCGATGCATCATTCGGCCGTGGTGGTTTGTTTGGTTATATCGATGGTGGTACTATTAAGAACTTAAACATCAAAGCAGACTTCTATATCTATTCTGGTTCAACATATTCACAAGATTCTTATAAAGAAAAAACTACAACTCTTGCTGAAGTTATCAAGAATGCAACAATTGAAAACGTTTCTATTGAATTAGTTGAAAATGCACCAAAAACATTTAAGTTAGGTCAACAATATCTTGATGGTGGTTCTTCAAAAGTTCATACTGATATCCCAGATATGAATAACGTTCCTGGTATCGTTGCTTCTCAAGTAATTGAAAATTCAACACTTAAAAACGTTGTTGTTAAATGTGATAGTTTGAAAGATGCTGGTAATTCTATTCAAAACTACCGTGCTGCTCTTAACTTAGGTTCTGGCAACACGCTTGAAAATGTATTCGTAATCGGTTCTTCTTATACAAACATGTCTATTTCAGAAACAGAAGATGCTTATATCTTAACACTTTCTGCTCCAGAAGGAATTGAACCTAATGAATATGTTCTTGAAGGTAACGAAGCACTTAAACCATACTTCGATATGGCAGCAGATATGTTCAAGTATATGAGAAACGTTGAC
>JAZOMM010000219.1:0-3321 GCA_045653965.1 Christensenellaceae bacterium
TACCGAAAAGTGTGTTAAGGTAATTGATAAGTCCTTTAATTTCATCACGAATTAAAGACAAGTTCAAACTTTCAAACTTACGGAATACCTTTGTTGCAAGAATATGGTCGATGGCTTCAACAACGTCTCCACCACAAGCAACGTATACAGGAGCAAAGATTTTTAATTGCTTGATGATACGGTTACCGAAAGCGACACGGAATTTTTTAATAACAAACGCATCTAACTGTTCAATCATATCCAAGTATTTTTGCTCTAATGGGTTATCGTTAACAGCCTTTTCATAAAGTGAGTTCACATAACTATAACTTACTTCCATTGGCTCTACATCAGGAGCAGAGAAAGGCAATGCCTTGCTGTCAATATTGATAGTGAAAGCACGGTCATAAACCTTGTCGGAAACGGCGAAAGTAGAGTCGTCGTTATTGGCTGTGCCGACATACCAAACGTTTTGTGGGATAAAGAGTTTGCCGTCTGTCAATTTCTTAGGGTCATTTTCCCAAGCAGATGGAACGAGTTCAATTCTCCACTCGTTACTGTCTGGCATTTCCATAATAGAAAGCATTTCAGCAAAGTAATATTCAACCCTTGCGATGTTCATTTCGTCGAGAATCATAACGTTAACATCATCGTTATAAGCAGATTCATAAATTCTGCGCAATACTTCAGTTTCGTTAAAACGCTTTGAGAATTCGTTAAAATAACCGAATAGTTCGGCACGGTCACGCCAAGAAGGTTGAACGGAAACGATAGTTGAATCGTTTTTAAAGAATTTACCCATTGCGTATGGAAGAGATGTTTTACCTGTACCAGAAATACCTTGAAGTAACACTAACTTTGTTGAAGAAAGACCTGCGAACATAAGTCTGATAACTTTATCTTCATAGAAAAGTCCCATTCTTGAAGCACAGAAATTTCTAAAGTCATCGCAAAGTTCTTTTAACGAATAGTCTTTGCGATAATCTGGCGCAATGTAGTAATCGTATTTTTTATCAACGGCATCTAAACGAACAAAACGAACAGGTTTGTCAGATTGAGTTTCTGTATCGGTTTTAGTTGCATTTTCGCCAAGTTCTTCTTCATCATCAGCAAAAATTTGGTTAAGTTCATCAACTGAAATAGATGTTTGACCAATTTTAAGAGCAAGAATTCTTTCTTTTTCTTTTGTGAGTTTTAATACGTTTTTATGTAAGTCAGCAACTTCTTCTAAAAGGTCTTGGTTTGTTACTGCCGACTTGCGATAACGAATAAACTTTCTTATGCCGAGATATATAAGGTAAATGATGATTGCAAGAATACCTAAGAATAAAATTATAGATACAAAGAAGAGTATCCAACTAAGAACATCAAAACCACCTTTGTAAAGATTGACTTGTTTTACATAATCAGCAACGTTAAAGATTTGAACAATACCATTAAAGATACCGGAAATTATTTTCCAAAAACCATCAATTACAGTTGTGAAAAATGCATAAAACCAATCTAAAAATGCATTCATAAACAATTTCTCCTATAAAAAGGGTAAGTAACTAAGTAATTTATTGCCAAAAACAACCTGTTTTTGACAATAAGACACCAATGCGGACACCTTTTTGTCCCCACTTATTATGTAAACGGATAAAAAACTTAATATTTTTTAGTTAATAAACTAAAAATTATTCCTTTTCTTCCGAATTTTGCGAATTTTCTGCTTGCTTTTGTTGATTTTTTAAATATTCTTCAACAGCCAAACGCTTGATTTCTTCTTCTTGTTCAGCAGAAATACCTTCTGCCCTTGCCTTTTTAACCTTATGAGCCATAATAATCTTGATTAGATTGTAAACTTCATATAAGAAGAATAATGCCATAGGTAAAACGATTACAAGTAAGAAACCGAGAGATGAACTTAAAAAGTCAGCAATACCACCGATGTTAGCGATTTTGTCGCCCTTCCATACAGCAATAACGTCTGTATATGAAATTTGATCATCAGGATTAGGGCACATTTGTCTATTATCACCTTGTGTAATGAAATAAACTTTATCACCATCTAAAATCTTTTGGATAATACGGTGAGTGTTGATATCATCACCTACAATACCATTTTGATTAATGTCTGTTTTAGAACGGAAAACAATAATATCGCCTTCTTCAAGTTCTTTCGCTTGATCACCATAAGCAATTTTTTCAACGATTAACAAATCGCCTTTTTCAAAAGACTCTGGCTTATTAGACTTCATAGAGTCTGACTGAATAGAAACAATACTTGTTCCAAATACAGATGGAACACCGTCTTTAGCATTGCGAGTTGCAAAAGTTACAACAGTAACTAAAATTGCAAACACAAGAAAAATCCACGCTAAAGTATTTCCTATTATTGAAAAAACTTTTTTTGTTTTGTTTTGCATAAAAACATCCTTTAGTTATTATTTTTTCTTGCGAGTATCGGCAAGAAATAGTAAAAAATTAAGTTTCGTTTAAAATCAATTTTCCCCTGCGCCCACTTATTTTAAAAACAAGGGGCGCAAGGAAACAATTCTCAAAAGGGAAATAATAAGTCTAAACTTTAGTTAATCAATGATGATTAAGCAATTTCGTTTGATACACTGAAGAAAATATCTACACTGTAAGCCGATGTTTTTACGTTATTTGTTTTGCAGTTTGCATTTTCACCATCGAAGAAAATGTAAGCCGTAACAGAAACGCCTTGGTCATTAGCATCAGTAGTAGGATTTGCAAACACATCTGTAGTCAACTTCTTACCAATTTTTGTCCAAGAGTTAAGAGTGTCACCTTGTTTGAAGAGCATAGCATTGTTGCCACAAACAACTAAAACGCTGATTGATTTTGCAATAGGATCGTCAGTTGCTGTTGTGATGTTAACAGAACAAGTTAAAGGTTTTGTTGCTGTTGTAACACCTGCTGCTGGGTTTAAACGAATCTTAAATTCGTTGATAGACCAATATTTTTGACCAGGTTCTGTAAGTTGACCAGAAACGTCTCCAAAATCTACTGCAGCTCCGTGTTCATCAGGGTCATCACTTGTGCTGAAGAACCATTTAATAGAGTTAGCAGCCAACACACTGTCAGCTTCTGTTAATGGATCAAGTGTTTTGCCAGAAGCTGATTTAGCAGCTGTTACAGGAATCATTTCTGTCTTTGAACTGTCTATTGCTGCTTCTACTTGAGGTTCTGCACTATCAAAGTCATCGCCATCTTTTACGATTTGTAAGAAGAGTTGGTCTGCTTTAGCACTAACTGTCATACCAGTTGCTTTAACGTTTGTGTTCATTGAGAACCATGCAAATGATGACGTTACGAGCATAACGAATGAAAGTGTGA
>JAZOMM010000220.1:0-2040 GCA_045653965.1 Christensenellaceae bacterium
TTCCACACAATTTATTGGCCAATTTTCTTAATGGCTCTCGGCGTTCCATTACCTAAAAAGGTTTATGGACACGGTTGGCTTTTACAAGATGGTGGAAAGATGAGCAAATCTAAAGGCAACGTTATGTATGCTGATGATTTAGTTAGATTTTTCGGCAAAGATGCAGTTAGGTATTATGTACTTTCAGCAATGCCACAAGATAACGACGGCTTAATTTCTTGGGAATCTATTATAGAAACTATAAATAGTGACCTTGCAAACGTTTATGGCAACTTGGTTAGCAGAACTATTGCAATGTCAAATAAATATTTTGGTGGCTTAGTTAAAGATTGTGGACAAGCAGAAGATGTTGATAACGAACTTAAAAACCTTGTAATTTCAGCAAAGCAAAAGGTTGCTGATAAAATCGATGAGTTCAAGGTTTCAGATGCTCTCTTTGAAATCTTTGCAATCTTTAGAAGGGCAAACAAATATATCGATGAAACAATGCCTTGGGTGCTTGCAAAAGATGAAAGCAAAAAAGAAAGGCTTTCAACAGTTTTATATAATCTTATCGAAAGCATTATGATAGGCACTTCACTTCTTTCAGCATTTTTACCAGACACTTGCGAAAAAGTTGCAAAAATGATGAATTTAGAATTAAGAAGTTATGCTAATGCTGATAAATTCGGTGTGACAGAAAGTGTAAAAGTATGCGAAAATCCAGAAATTTTATTTGCTCGTTTAGATGCAGTTAAGGTTATGGAAGAAGTTAACGCGATGATAGAATCAAGAAAAGAAAAGGTTGTTGAAGTTAAAGAAGAACCTAAAAAAGACCCAATAGATATTGAAGATTTTGCTAAAATAGAACTTAAAATTGCAAAGGTTATCGCTTGCGAAAAGGTAGAAAAAAGCAAAAAACTATTAAAACTAACTGTTAAAATTGGTGAAGAAACAAGAACTGTTGTAAGTGGAATTGCGCTTCATTACACGCCAGAGCAAATGATAGGCAAAAAACTTACAATGATAACAAACCTAAAACCTGCAAAGTTATGTGGAATTGTAAGTGAAGGTATGATTCTTTGTGCAGAAAATAGTGAAGGAAAACTTGCATTTTTAATGCCGGAAAACGATATTGAAGATGGGAGCCAAATTTTCTAATGTATATTGACACCCATTGTCATCTTCACGATGAAAAGTTAAGCGACACGGATAATGTCGTTAATGGATATTTAGAAAATGGCGTTAGCGTTGTTCTAAATATGGCTTGTTGTGCGCTCACAGCAAACAAGGGAAAAGAACTTGCCGAAAAATATCCATCGGTATATTTTGGCACGGGTTGTCACCCTTGCGACACGTTTGGCTTTGATGAAAAAGAGTTCGATCAAATAAAAAAACTTACTTCACACGAAAAATGCGTTGCAGTAGGCGAAATAGGGCTTGACTATTATCACGAACCTTATGATAAAAACAAGCAAATAGATGCGTTTATAAAGCAAATGGAACTTGCAAAAGAAGTAAAACTTCCTATCTCAATCCATAGCAGAGATGCAACGGGAGATATGGTAAGATTGCTTAAAGAAAACAAATCAAAACTAACCTATGGTGGAGTTATGCATTGCTTTAGTGGAAGCGTGGAAACTGCAAAAGAATACTTAAATATAGGCTTATATATTTCGTTTGCAGGGCCACTAACATTTAAGAACGCAAATGCAATTTTAGATGTTGCTAAATACGTGCCAAACGATATGTGCTTAACCGAAACGGATAGTCCATATTTGTCGCCACACCCACTTAGGGGCAAACTAAACACTCCAAAAAATATACCTTTAATAGTTAAAAAACTCGCTGAAATAAAAGATATCAGCGAGCAAGAATTAGCAAGCCAAATTATGCAAAATGGCAAGCGATTATTTTATAAAATAAAATAAATATAGTCGGCAAAAAGCCAACTATATTTATTTTCTTAATTCATTTGTATAAATTATATAGTAAAGAGATTATCTTTACAAATATAAGTATGTGTAGGCTAAAACAAATTATGCACTAGCACAAATATTT
>JAZOMM010000221.1:0-2760 GCA_045653965.1 Christensenellaceae bacterium
AATTTCCACAGAGTGTTGGTCGCCAACCTTGTATGACTTTTTAATTTCCTTAGCTTCTTCAATGCTCATTTCCTTATCAGCATCTAAAACTTCTTCAACTATCGTGCGCACGCTATAAACTTTTATTGACTTTTTTTCTGGGTTGATTTTTACTTCAACCATGCCACCAACAGTAGCATTTTTCTTGTAAGCAATGCTTAGCGCATTTTCAAGCGCAGAAATAAATTCGTCTTTTGAAATACCCTTTTGTCTTTCAAGTTCGTCAAGTGCAGCAAAGAAATCTTGATTAATCATTGTTTTCTCCTTAATATTTATCCTAAATTAAATTTTTTATTATTTTTTGTTTGACTTAAAGCCATTTATAAACAGAGCCATCTATTCAAAATCGATATATTCGTTTATTTTGACAATGCCCTTAAGTTCGATTGTGAAAGTGTTCTTTTCATCAACTTTTAAGGTTATCTTTTCCTTATCATAACTCATTAATATTCCGTCATAGAACTTTTTACCTTTAATCGATGCATAAAGTTTTACTTCAACCTTTTCGCCTATATGAGATATAAAATCATTATCGGTCTTAAAAGGCCTATCGATACCTAAACTTGAAACATTTAGTCTATATGGCAAACCAAAGGTTGGGTCAAGTTCATCAAGTGGCTCGTTAATGGCGTTATGGAAAAGTTCACAAGCATTTAGGTCAACGCCACCTTCTTTATCGATAAAAAGTGTGAGTTCTGGGTTTTTGCCCTGCTTAAACTCAACTTCCACGCAGTCAATACCAAGTGGCTGTGCTATTTTTTGTGCAAATTCTAATATTTCTTGGTTAGATTTTACCTTCATAACTCTCCCTTATAAAAAGATATGAGAACGGATTTCCGTTCTCATAAGTCAAGCATAATATTTAAGTATCTTCATTTTAGCATATCTTTTTGATTTTTGCAAGCGTTTTTAACTATTTTTTATTTTCATCATCTCTATAAATGCTTCTGCCGTTGCATAAGCATCAGAAAGTGCTCTATGATGATGGAATACAATAGAAAAATTATCGGCAATAGTGTGCAAATCATGATGCTTTAAGTGTGGTAACACGCTTCTTGCAAGTTCTAAACTATCAATAACCTTATTTTTCACTTCATAGCCAGATGCACCTGCAAAACGCTTTAAAAACTTCATGTCAAAGTCAGCATTGTGTGCAACTAATGTAGCGCCGTCGATAAACTTCATAAAGTCAGGCATAACTGCGTCTATCTTTGGCGAATCTTTAACCATGTCTTCAGTGATGCCCGTTATCTTGGCATTTTCTTCCGAGATATGATAGTCCGGCTTAATAAGGGTTGTAAACTGCTCTACCACCTTGCCTTCAATGAGTTTTACAGCACCTATTTCGGTTATGCCGTGATTCATATAGTCAACGCCTGTAGTTTCAAGGTCGAACACCACGATTGTGTCGCTAACAACTTCTAAAGGCAAAACTTCTTCTTTATCGAACACGCTTTTTACTTTTATGCTATCCCTCGCTGGCGATGGGAATATAAGTTTATATTCTTTTGGTGCACTCTTTTTATATTTGTCTTTCTTTACAAAATCTTTTGGAAAGGTGCAACGATTGATTTTTTCAAAAGTGAACGACCTTCTTCCGTTATATTCGCCTATATTGCCACGGGCAATAATGGCTTCCCCCACCGTGATATCTTTGATTTTATGGTAGGTTGATTTTTTAGAAAAATATACGCCACTGGTTTTTGCCGTTGTGTCATCTATATTGATGATTAAATAAGGCTTATCGTTTTTAGTTTTTCGCTCTTGAATTTCGGTTACCGTGCCACAAACGGTAACGTTGCCTTGATGAGCATCTTCGATATAGAGTGCCACATCGCCGATATTTACATCATCTATTACAACCACATCTTGAACTTTTATCGTTCTGTGCTCTATCTTTTCAATTTCTTCTCTATACACATTGTCATCTAACAAACTTATAGATTCTTGTTCTTCTTTTATATCGATAGTGCCTGTAAAATCCGAACAAAACATCTTTGATAGGTGACCGTTTAATTTTGCAAGCACAGAGTTTCTGCTGACATACTCAGCGCCATCTTGTGTGAGCCTTAAGGTGTATTTTACAACGTTACCCACCACGCTTGATAAAATGTCCGTGGTTTTTAGAAAGATAGATATGGATATATAATTCTTGCTTAAATACCTATAAATTTCGGTATTTATAAGTTCATCATTGCTAACAATTTTTTTAACACTAACTTCGACTGTAGAAAAAATTGGTGCAGTGATTTTTTCGGCTTCAGCCAAAACCCTTTGTTGAAGATTTTCATCAACTGCTTGGTCGCAAATAAAATTATACCTTATCTTGCAATCCTTTCTTTCTATCTCTATTGAGTTTAAGCGAATATTATTAAGCCTTGGGTCTATCTGCCTAAGGTCAGCAATAAATTCTTCACTACCTTTTATCGTGTACATTTATCAATTTCCTCAAAAAACTCTTTTTCTACTTGGTCCTTGTTTACCTTTTTTATTATTTCACCCTTTTTAAAAATAGCACAGCAATCTTTTGCACCTGCTATCCCAAGGTCAGCATCTCTTGCTTCACCCGGTCCGTTCACCACGCAACCCATAACGGCAATCTTAAGTGGCTTTTTAATTTTTGAAGTGTATTTTTCAACCTTTTGTGCAAACTCCATACAATCCCACTCACATCTGCCACAAGTTGGGCAAGCAATTATCTTTACACCGTCATATAGGTCA